>NZ_JBHUYJ010000133.1:7599-18716 GCF_042668715.1 Streptomyces sp. NPDC057271 | reverse complement strand
GGCGAGGCCGGCGGGGGCGGCGGTGAGGTGGCACACGTCGCCGAGGCGGTACTCCCCGGTCACCCCCGCCTCGCCCGGACGGTGCCCCCGGTCGTCAGCGGGGAGGCAGGACCCGGAACTCCTGGCCGTCGGGGTCGGCGAGCAGCACCGGCGCGGGGGCGCCCGTGCCCGTTCGCGTGGCGCCGTCGCGGCGCGTGGCTCCGAGGGAGAGGAGGCGTTCGACCTCGGCGTGCTGATCGCCGTCGGCGGGCGGGGCGAGGTCGAAGCGCAGACGGGCCCGTCCGGTCATGTGCATGAGCGGCGGGCCGCCCCAGGTGACCTTCGGCCCGCCGTGCGGCGAGCGGATCGCGGTCTCCTGGTCCTGGTCCCAGACCAGCGGCCAGCCCAGCGCCCGGCTCCAGAAGTACCCGACCTCCTGCGAACCGTCGCAGGCGAGCGCTCCGATGAAGCCGCATTCCGCGAGGAAGGCGTTCCCCGGCTCGATGACGCAGAACTCGTTGCCCTCGGGGTCGGCGAGGACCACGTGCCCGTCGTCGGGGCTCTGGCCGATGTCGATGTGGCGGGCGCCGAGTTCGAGCGCTCTCGCCACGGTCTGCCGCTGGTCTTCGTCGGAGGTGCTCGTGAGGTCGAAGTGCAGGGGTATCTGCTCCGCCTTCGGCTCCCGGGCCGGGAGGAACCGGATCAGGAACCCCGTGTCGTCGCCCGGCCGGAGGACGATGCCGTCGTCCGGGTCGTCGGTGATCTTCCAGGCGAGGAACTCGGCCCAGAAGCGGGAGAGACGCTCCGGGTCGTTCGCGTCGAAACAGAGGGCGTGCAGGTGGGATGTCATCCCTCGGTCTCCGATCCGCCGGCTCGTCGCCCGACGCGTCGATCGCGTCGGGCCGTCACCGGCATGTGTGCGTCCAGTCGTGGCGGAGCCTGCCCGGGGACTCTCACGCCGGTCAACTGCTTTACGGCGCCCCCGTCGTTCCAGCCGGACCGGCCGGCGCGGACGTGGGCGAGCTGGTCCGGGCAGGCCGGCCACGTCCACGAGGGTCGCGGCGCCCTGGGCGCGCGGCGGCCGGTACCTCCTGACGGATAATCAGAAAGCCACCCCGATGGCCGATTCGAGACGCCACCCTCGCGCATCAGGTCATCTGTCCCGGACTCTTGACTCCCTTACCCGGAGTAGGGATCCTTCACCACACCTTTCGCGCGGAACATGACAATTCCCCGACCGAAGACGTGAGTGATGTCCATGAGACCCCCCACGCACAGCCGTACGTCCGGCCGACGCGGGCCGCTGGCCGTGCTGTCGCTGCTGCTCGCCACGGTGGCCATGCTGCTCGGGCCCGCACCCGGTTCGGCCGCCGACAGCTCCTGGTGGGACCCCGTAGCCCGGCCCGCCCCCGACTCCGAGATCAACGTCACGGGCGCGCCGTTCAAGGGCACCGACGAGCGCGGCGAGGTGCGCGGCTTCGTCGACGCGCACAACCACCTGATGTCCAACGAGGCCTTCGGCGGCCGCCTCATCTGCGGCAAGAACTTCTCGGAGCAGGGCGTGGCCGACGCGCTCAAGGACTGCCCCGAGCACTACCCCGACGGCTCGCTCGCGATCTTCGACTTCATCACCAAGGGCGGAGACGGCAAGCACGACCCGAACGGCTGGCCGACGTTCAAGGACTGGCCCGCCCACGACTCGCTCACCCACCAGCAGAACTACTACGCCTGGGTGGAGCGGGCCTGGCGCGGCGGCCAGCGGGTGCTCGTCAACGACCTCGTCACCAACGGGGTCATCTGCTCGGTCTACTTCTTCAAGGACCGCAGCTGCGACGAGATGACCTCCATCCGCCTGCAGGCGCGCAAGACGTACGAGATGCAGGACTACATCGACAAGATGTTCGGTGGCCCGGGCAAGGGCTGGTTCCGGATCGTCACCGACTCCGAGCAGGCCCGCGACGTCATCCAGCAGGGCAAGCTCGCGGTCGTCCTCGGAGTCGAGACCTCCGAGCCCTTCGGCTGCAAGCAGATCCTCGACATCGCTCAGTGCAGCCGGGCCGACATCGACCGCGGGCTCGACGAACTCCACCAGCTGGGCGTGCGCAGCATGTTCCTCTGCCACAAGTTCGACAACGCCCTGTGCGGGGTGCGGTTCGACAGCGGCGCGCTGGGGACCGCGATCAACGTCGGCCAGTTCCTGTCGACCGGCACCTTCTGGAAGACCGAGAAGTGCACCGGCCCCCAGCACGACAACCCGATCGGGCTCGCGGCGGCACCGCAGGCGGAGAAGCAGCTTCCGGCGGGCGTGTCGGTCCCCGGATACGCGGCCGACGCGCAGTGCAACACCCGAGGTCTCACCGCACTCGGCGAGTACGCGGTGCGCGGCATGATGCAGCGCAAGATGATGCTCGAGATCGACCACATGAGCGTCAAGGCCACGGGCCGTGCACTGGACATCTTGGAGTCCGCGGCCTACCCCGGCGTCCTCTCGTCGCACAGCTGGATGGACCTGAACTGGACCGAGCGGGTCTACGGGCTCGGCGGCTTCATCGCCCAGTACATGAACGGATCCGAGGGCTTCATCGCGGAGGCGAAGCGGACCGAGGCACTGCGCGACAAGTACGGAGTGGGATACGGCTACGGCACCGACATGAACGGGGTCGGCGGCTGGCCCGGGCCGCGTGGCGCCGACACCCCCAACCCGGTGAAGTACCCGTTCCGCAGCACCGACGGCGGGTCGCTCATCGAACGGCAGACCACCGGGCAGCGGACCTGGGACCTCAACACCGACGGCGCCGCGCACAACGGCATGGTGCCGGACTGGATCGAGGACATCCGGGTGGTCGGCGGCGAGGACGTGGTGAGCGACCTGTTCCGGGGCGCCGAGTCCTATCTCGACACCTGGGGCGCATCCGAGCGGCACCGAGCCGGGGTGAACCTCGCCTCGGGCAAGCCGGCGTCGGCGTCCACCACGGAGTGGTGGAACCCGTTCACCTCGTTCGCGGCGAGCCGGGCCGTGGACGGCGACCTGGGGACACGCTGGGCGAGCGAGTGGAAGGACGGCCAGTGGCTCCGGATCGATCTCGGTTCGCCCCAGCTGGTCAAGAAGGTCACGCTCGACTGGGAGCGGGCGTACGGCAAGGCGTACCGTATCGAGGTCTCCGACGACGGCGCCGCCTGGCGCACCGCCTGGTCGACCACGAGCGGTGACGGCGGTCTGGACACCGCCACGTTCGCCGGGACGACCGCGCGGCACGTCCGGATCCTCGGTCAGCAACGCGGCACCGACTGGGGGTACTCACTCCGCGAGGTCGGCGTCTACAGCGGCTGAGGGCCGGCCCGGGCGGGGTGACGGGGGCTGGGCGCCTCCTCACCCCGCCCGGGGCTGTGAAGACCCGGGCCGTACCAGAAAGGAACCACCGCATGTCCCGTATGCCGCTCGCCGAACGGCGCCGGCAGTTGACCGAGGCGGCCATCCGCGCCATGACCCGGGACGGCGTGCCGCGTACGACGACCCGGTCCATCGCGGCGGAGGCGGATGTGTCGCTGAGCGTCTTCCACTACTGCTTCGACTCCAAGCAGGCCCTGCTGGAGTCCGTGATCACGGCGATCACCGACCACTACGTCGGGACGGTGAAGAAGGCGCTGCGGCCGCGCGAGACGTTCAGGGAGACCATCCGGGCCGGTTTCGAGGCGTACTGGGAGCATGTCCGCGCCCATCCGGGGGAGCACATGCTGACCTACGAGCTCACCCAGCACGCCCTGCGCACCCCGGGGTTCGAGCCGCTGGCGCGCCGTCAGCACGAGCGGTACGCCGAGATCTACCAGGAGCTCATCGAGGAGCTCGACGCGAGCATGATGCTCGACATCCTGGTCCCCGTGCCGGTTCTGGCCCGCTACCTCGCGGCGGTCACCGACGGGCTGACCCTGAACATCCTGGTACTGGGCCACGACGAGGAGTCGGCGGCGCTGCTCGACCTGGTCACCGATCAGGTCGCGGCGCTCGTCAGGGACGGTGCCGACGCCCCCGCATCCAGTACGCGAAGACCTCCGGCAGTCGGTCCAGGTCCGCTGCCGTGACCGTGACGAGGCGGATGTCCATGAGGTCCGCCAACTCGGCCTTGCGCCGCGCCTTCTCGGCATATCGCTCCTGTTCCATCAGCCCCAGGGCCTCGACGAACGTGCCGTCGGCGAGCAGCCAGTCGGCGCGCAGACCGGTGGTGTTCAGCTCGGGGTGGCGCGGGTAGTGCGGCTCCGGGTCGTGCCCGATGCCCCAGTGGTGGAAGAAGTCGTCGACGTGTCGTTCCAGCATGGACCGGCACAGGTGTCCGTCGGTGGCGACGGTGAGCGTGCCGCGCGCCTGCCGCACACCGTCCGTCAGTACGCCGGCCAGCTGGAGCCACTCCGCCCACGAGCGCGGCCGTCTGGCCGGCCGGGCGGTCACGAGCCTGGCGACGGGACGCGGGACCAGGAAACGGCAGAGCATCGCCTCGTCGGCGAGATCGGGGTCCGTGACGGTGATCCGCTCCAGCTGGGCGAGTGAGGGCGGACCGGAGAACTCGATCTCGGCGAGGCGGCGGACGGCGTGGAGGATCGCGTCGGTCCAGGGGCCGTCGGTGCCGTTGTCCCGGAGCACACCGCGCTGGGCGAGGCGGCAGCAGCCGAAGCAGTAGGCAAGGCCGGGGCGCGCCTCGTGGGCGGGTGTCCCGCAGAGCCGGCACGGCGACACACGGCCGGGGACGGTGGGCGCGCCGAACATCGCCTCCCGTTCGCGCCGGTGGTACGGAGTGTCGTCGACCCTGCCGGCAGGGTCCGCGGCGGGGCTCACCTGCTGGGCGTTGAGCCATGTCCGGTGGCGCTCGGGGACGAGTGCCAGGGCCCTCGCCGTGAGCCGGGAGGGGCTTCGGAACGGTCCCGCGGACGTGGCGGCGGAGGCGGCCCGCCGGTTGTGGTCCTCGGTTGCCCGGTCGGGGGCCGTACACAGAACCGTCCCGGGTTCGACGCCGTGGCGGCGCAGGAGCGTGGTCATCGGCTGCGCGTACGGGTGGGCGTAGACGGTCAGGGTGCCCGTACCGGGGTCGTAAGATCCGGCCTCCGGCAGGTCGCGCAGGGCCACCGACTCCTCGACGAGCCGGATCGACCAGGCGGCGTCGGGGACGACGTACGCGTCGGGGAAGGCGTCGAGGCCCGGGAGGTCCACGGCCGTGGGCGCCTCGACGCCGTGGCGCTTCAGGGCGTCGAGCGCGTCGGGGCGGGCGCGTTCGTCGATGAGGGTCAGCGGCCCGTCAGGCAGGTGGTACTCCCCCACCTGGAGCCCCGCTCCGTCGACCACGCGGACGCCGGGGCGGCCGTAGACGGTACGGCTGACGGCGCGGAGCTCCTCGTAGCCGTGACCGTGACGGCGCCATCGCTTCCAGGCCCGGAGCCGGGCGGCGGCCTCCTCGTCCGCCCGCGCGGTGGGAGGGACGGGAGGCGGCGGCGTCGGCCGGGGTGCGACGGCGGCCGCGGGGACGGTCGTCGGGTCGAACCCGGCGACGAGGGCGCGTAGTTCGTCCCGGCCGGGGAGGTTCAGCCGGATGTCGCCGATCCAGTGGCCCGCCTTCCGCTGCTCGGCCCCGCTGAACGGCTCCCGGCGGTCGGGGGTCCAGCCCTTCGCGTCGGTCACCGGCGCGCGATCGTCCTCGTCCATGAGGTGGAGGGCGATCCAGCCGTGGCAGCCGACCGGTGCGGGCGAGGCTTCGGCGAGGCGGTGCAGGTCCTCGCCCTGCACGTGGAGGAAGCGGTCGTACAGATAGCCCATGTGCCGCTCCACGGCCGAGCCGCCCCGGGCCTCCGGCGCCGCGACGGAGATCGCGCGGGAGTTGTAGGTGTTGTCGGGGCGCGGGACGAGGCTCACGACGACGGGTATCAGGACGTCGCACCCCACGCCCCTGGGGGCCGGGACTCGGGCCTCGCGCCGCTTCAGGTGGGCGAGGACGAAGGTGCGCAGCGCCGTCACGGAGTCGTCGAAGACGGCGATGGCCGTCGACGTCCGGGGATCGCCCGGTGGGATCACGACCATCTTCCGGTCGGGCACGTATCGGATCGGCTCACCCTTGCGCATGGCTGGATTATGCCAATCGGGTATGACGTCCGGCCTGGGGCAAGGAGAGCGAAGGCCTGCTCGATCAGCACGGCGGGACCGCCCGCGCGGCCCTCGCTCCCGTCCGCGGCGCTCCACCGGTCGACAGCGGCATCCCGCGGTCGGGCTCCGGCTGCGGGAGGTGCCGGAGCGGGTGACCGGCGAACGGTCCGGCGTACGGACGCACGCCTCCGAACGATCGGTTTCCGGGGCCTGCCCGGACACGGGCGCGCCGTGAGCGGCCGATTCGGCGTCAGATGTCGGTATAAACGAGCGCATGCAGCATGCCGAGCGGTTCAAGCTGACCTTCCCGACTGCGGGTGACTCCATCGTCGTCACCCGCACGGACCGTAAGGGGGCGGGCGGGCATCCCGTGTACTCCGACGAGACGGGCATCGTGCAGGCCGAGATCGACGAGGAGGGCAACGTCCGCATGCTCGCGAGCGGCGGGCACCAGAGTCTCGACGCGCCCACCCGCGCCGTCCCCGGGGACTGAGGCGTCCCCGGGGGCGGCGCGACAGGCGAGCGCGCAGCTCAGGCGTACGGGTCGAACGGGATGCCGGCGGGCTTCGCCTCCGCGAGATGCGGGCCGAAGCTGCCGTCCTTCAGGCCGAAGTGGGCGCTGCCGAAGTCCGCCTGGACCAGCTTGTCGCGGACCCCGGAGGGGTAGCCGTTCCAGCCGACGAGGGCCGGGAACTGCCACTGACCCTTGTGGTTCTCCGGCGGCTCGTCGTTCGAGTTGGCGGGCCGGAAGCAGTGGGTGCTCACACCGTCCTTGTGGTAGACGATCTTGGGGTGCGTGCCGTCCCAGCGGATCTGGTCGCGGCTGTACGTGTCGAAGTCGCCGTGCGCGGACGTGGAGACGTACTTGGCCTGGTTGTCCTGGATCCAGACCACGACGTGCTCCCAGTCGTGGCGGTGGCCGCCGAGGGACATGTAGGGGATCGCCTGGTCCTTCTCGAAGTACAGGCCGTAGAGGACGGCGCACCAGCCGTTGTTGCACTTGGAACGGGAGTAGCCGTTGGTGTTGTCCAGGTCCCAGGCGTCCCGGCACGAGCCGTTGAGGGCGCCGGTGGGCTTGAGTCCCGGGTTGATCGTGCCGTCGGGGCCGATGGCCGCCGAGGAGTAGCAGCCGTCCGTGTCGTAGTCGTAGGCGGGCTGGAACGTCCGGTCGAGCCCGTCGGCGTTGGCGGGGAGCGGCGGGGGCGGCGCGGCGAACGCGCTGCCCGAGACCGCGACGACCAGCGCGATGCTGCTGCCGAGGGTGACCGTGACCCTCCGGATCCACGAACTCGTCTTCAACTGCGTCCTCCTGAGGGACCGCCGTGCGGGCGTGAGGGGTGATGTGGGGGTGCTCGATTGGCATGCCCAGATCAGTTCTCTCGAACCCCGTTGTCGTGAGGAGGACCGGCCGATGACGGCGCGGTGAAGGATGGCGGCCGCCGGTCCGTCAGACCGGCGCCCCGGACGGCGGGTGCGGCGGGGTCGCGGACTCATCGGCCCCTTCTGTCCCGGTCGCCGGCCGGGCCGGGATGAGGCTGCGACCGGCGGCGTGGCCGGACCCGGGCCGGCCCCTCGACCCGGCTGTGCGGCCGACACCCCCGAACGGCTGTCCTAGACTCCGGCCCATGACGACTGCGACCGCGGACATCGCCCGGGATCTCGCGCCGACGGGCGCCCTTCGGGCCTCGATCAACCTGGGCAATCCGGTCCTGGCGCACGGCACGCCCGACTGCCCCGGCGGGGTCACCGTCGACATCGCCCGGGAGATCGGCGCGCGCCTCGGCGTGCCGGTCGAGTTCGTCTGCTTCGACGCGGCCCGCAGCGCGTACGACGCGATGACCACGGGCCGCGCGGACGTCTGCTTCCTCGCCGTCGAGCCGGCGCGCGAGGCCGAGGTCGCCTTCACCTTGCCGTACGTCCTGATCGAGGGGGTGTTCGCCGTGCCCACGGACTCCGGTTTCGCGACGTCTGCCGACGTCGACCGGGAGGGGGTACGGATCGGTGTGAAGCGCGGCTCCGCGTACGACCTGTACCTCACGCGCACGCTGCGGCACGCGGCCGTCGTACGCGGTGAGGAGGGCGTCGACACGTTCCGCGCGGAGGGCCTGGAGGTCGCGGCCGGGATCCGGCAGCCGATGACCGCCTACGTCGCCGCGCACTCCGACGTCCGGCTGATCGAGGACCGGTTCATGGAGATCCGCCAGGCCGTCGGGACGACTCCGGCGCGGCGCCCCGGCACGGTGCGCTTCCTCACGGACCTCGTGGAGGAGCTGAAGGCCGGCGGCTTCGTCGCCGAGGCGCTGCGACGCGCGAACCAGTCCCCCACCCTGGTGGCCCCGCCCCGGGACTGACCCGGCCCGACCTGTGTGATCCCGGCGCTATACGGAGGTCCGACCGTCGGTGTCCGAACTCCTCAGCGCGAGCAGGGCGATGTCGTCCGTCCGCCGGGAGGCGGGGCGGACCCGCGCCAGGAGGGTGTCGATGAGGAGGCTCAGGTCCCTGTCGTCGACGGCGGCGAGATGGCCGGCGAGCTCGGCGAGGGCGTCGTCGAAGTCGGTTCCCGGTGTCTCGACGAGTCCGTCGGTGTAGAGGAGGAGCAACTGGCCTGCGACGAGCGGGAACTCGGTGACGGGGTAGGTGGCCTCCGGGTCGATGCCGAGCAGCGGGCCCGGTGACAGGTCCACTGGTGCGGTCCGGCCGTCGGGGTGGCGCAGCAGGGGCGGCGGATGGCCCGCGCCGGCGAGGCACACGCGGCGGCCGACGAGGTCGACATGGACGTACAGGCAGCTGGTGAACAGGCCGGGGTCGAGGTCGACGAGCAGCCGGTTGGTGGCCGAGAGGACCCGGTCGGGCGCCTCGCCGACGGTCGCGTGGGCGTGGACTCCGGTGCGGACCTGCCCCATCAGCGCCGCTGCTGCGACGTTGTGGCCCTGGACGTCGCCGATGACGGCCGCGACGGCGGTGTCGCCGAGTCGGATCAGGTCGTAGAAGTCGCCGCCGATGTCCATGCCGCGGGTGGCGGGCAGATAGCGGGCGGCGACGTCCAGTCCGGGCACGGTGGGGAGGCCGTGGGGCAGGAGGGCCTGTTGGAGGCCGTGGGCGAGCTGCTTCTTCGTGTCGTAGAGCCGCGCCCGGTCGAGGGCCTGCGCGATGAGGCCGGCGAGCGAGGTCAGGACGGCGCGTTCCTCGCGCGGGAACGCGTGGGGCCGGTCGTAGGACAGCAGACAGAGGCCGACGGGCCGGCCGGAGATGATCAGGGGCAGGAAGGCCCAGGCCTGCTTGGTGCTGCTCGACGGTCCTTCGGGGTAGATCCGCCGCATCTCCTCCAGGTCGGCGAAGAAGGACGGGATACCGCTGGCGAGCGCCTGTCCGGCGGGCGTGAAGGCGGAGCCGAGCGGCAGCGCGTCGAAACGTTCGACGAACGCGGCGGGGTAGCCGCGGTGTCCCATGATCCGCAGGCGGCCGGAGTCGACCGTGGACAGGATCAGGCCCTGGGCGCCGAAGGCGGGCATGATCTGGTCGGCGACCAGATCGACGACGTCCTGCACGCCGACGACCTCGGTCAGGGCGGCGGCCAGGTGCATGAGCTGGTAGAGCTGCCCCGCGCGGGCGGGGGCGGAGGAGCTGGGGGCCAGCCCGGGCGCGGGAACGGGCGGGGACGGGGCTCCGGTGGGGACGATCCGGACGCTCACGCCGCCGGCGTCGGGGTAGAGGTGGAAGTCCAGCCAGGTGTCGGGCGGACGGCAGGCCGTGAAGGAGACGGGTTCACGGCTGATCACGGCGGCGCGGTACCGGTCCTCGTAGGTGGGGTCGTCGAGCCAGGGCAGGGAGACCCACGGCAGCGTGCCGAGCAGGGTCGCGGCGTCCTGGCCCAGGAGTTCGGCGCCGCCCGAGCTGAGGAAGACGATCTGTCCCTCCAGGTCCAGGGCGCAGCTGCCACCGGGCAGGCGCTCGGCGAAGTCGGCGGCCACCTGGGCGGGGGCCGTGGCCCGGCGGCGTGTGTCGGGCGGTACCTCACGGGGCCGGTCCTGGGGAACGTAGGGCTGTCCCGACTCTGCGGCCTCGTCCATGAGGCGGGCCAGGCGACGGCAGCAGGAGAAGACGTAACCGTGTTCACGCCGCGTGAGCCGCGGCGGGCGGGTGGCGGGCCACAGCAGGAGCAGCGTGCCCCAGCGCCGGGCGCCGGTGATCGGCGCGGCGGCGAGGGCGAGGGGGTACGGGAGGGCCATCGCCGTCCGTGGATAGGTGCGGGCCATCTCCTGCTGGCTGCCGACCCAGACCAGGCGGTCCTCGCGTGCCGCGTCGGCCACCGGGGCGGGGGCGGTCAGCGGCACCCTCGTCCAGGGTGCGGCGAACTCGGCCGGGGCGCCGCAGAGCGCGTCCAGGCACAGGACCTGAAGGTCCGGGCCGAGGAGGTAGACGCCGCCGACGGAGGCCCCGGTGCGGCGGACCGTCTCCGTGAGAGCGGCGTCCACAGCTCCGGCGCCCCGGGCCGGACCGACCGTGCTGGTCACAGACACCTCCAGCGTCGCAGCCTCCATTATCTCGCGGCCCCTCCCCGGGGCCCGCGTGACTGCGCCACCCGGCGGGGTGGAGGGCCTGTGTCGGGGGCCTGCGGGGGCCGGCCCCGTGAGCGCGTGACCCGTGGACCCCGCTTCTCAGTCCGGGACGGGGTCCGTGAAGCCGCGTCGGCGGGCCGCCCCCGGGCGGCAGCGGAGCAGTCGCGCCACGGTCAGGCGCCCGCCCCGGAGCGCGCCGTGGCGGCGCAGTGCGGTGACCGCGTACGTGGAACAGCTCGGGGTGTACGGGCAGCACGGCGGGCGGGTCGGGCTGATCTCCTCCCGGTAGTGCTGGACGCCCGCGTGCAGCACTCCGGCCACCCGCCCCCGGGGGCGGGAGGGGGGGGGCCAGCGGACGGGAGGGGGGGGGGGAAGGGGCGGGGGTGGGGGGGGGGAGGGGGGGAAGGAAGGCTGGGGGGAGGGGAGTGCGCCCCCGGGGGTGGCGGGGGCCGAAG
>NZ_JBHUYJ010000133.1:0-7589 GCF_042668715.1 Streptomyces sp. NPDC057271 | reverse complement strand
CGGGTCGGGTTAATCTCCTCCTGGTGGTGCGGGACGCCCGTGTGCAGCACTCCTGCCACCCTCCCCCGCGGCCGGCCGGGCGTCACACGCCGACCGGCCGCGGGACGCAGCAGCGCCGCGATCAGGGTCGGCAGCAGGACCAACGCCATCTGGGGGCAGTGCATCGCGCACCAGGAGGTGCAGTCGTCGAAAGCCCCTGCGCAGCAGCCCTCTTCCCCGTCCTCGCGCCGCTGCTTGCGACGCGACCGCGCGGGCCTCTTCGATGACGTCATCCCACCCCTCCGTTCGTCGGCATGATCGTATGTGCGGCGCGGAGGGCGCGCGGGACGGGCCCGCCCCGGCCGGAGGCGGGCCCTTCGGCCGCTATCGGGTCCTCGGGCCGGCCGGCTTGGCCGGCACGAGGGCGTAACCCGTGGGCCGGGTGGTGAACGTGCCCCGGCCCTGGGTGCGGCTGCGCAGCCGGGACGCGTAGCCGAACAGCTCGGCCAGCGGCACCGTCGCCGTGAGGACCGCGGTCCCTGCGCGCGCCGTCGAGCCGGAGACCCGGCCCCGGCGGGCCGCCAGGTCACCGAGCACACCGCCCACGGCGCTGTCGGGCACGGTGACCGTGACCTCGACCACCGGCTCCAGGAGCGTCATCGCGCCGGCCCGCAGAGCCTCACGGAGCGCGAAGCGGCCTGCCGTACGGAACGCCATCTCCGAGGAGTCCTTGGAGTGGGTCGCGCCGTCCGTCAGTGTCACCCGCAGACCGGTGACCGGATGACCGCCGAGGGGCCCCTCCGCGAGGGCGTCCCGACAGCCTGCCTCGACCGCGCGGACGTACTCCTGCGGCACGCGGCCCCCGGTGACGGTGGAGGTGAAGGCGAACTCCCCCGTGCCCGGTTCCTCGGCGTCGAGCGGTTCGACGTCGAGGACGACGTGGGCGAACTGACCGGCGCCGCCGTCCTGCTTGACGTGCCGGTACACCAGCCCGGAGACCCCGCGGACGACCGTCTCCCGGTAGGCCACCTGCGGTCTGCCGACGACGATCTCCAGGCCCTGGGCCAGGCGGATCTTCTCCACGGCCACCTCCAGATGGAGTTCACCCATGCCCGAGAGCACGGTCTGACCGGTCTCGGAGTCGGTCCTGACGGTCAGCGAGGGGTCCTCCTCGACGAGCCGGGCCAGCGCCGACGCCATCCGGTCGGTGTCCAGACTCCGGCGCGCCTCGACCGCGACGGAGACGACGGGGTCTGCCACCGTGGGCGGTTCGAGGAGCAGCGGGGCGGAGGGCGCGCAGAGCGTCGCGCCCGCGCGGGCCTCCTTCACGCCGACGACCGCGACGATGTCCCCGGCCACAGCCCGTTCCACCTCGGACTTCCGGTCGGCCTGCACACGCAGGATCCGGCCGATCCGCTCCGTGCGCCGGGCCGCGACGTCGAGCACGACATCCCCCTTTCCGATGGTCCCCGCGTAGACGCGGAGGTAGGTGAGCCGCCCGGTGGCGGTGGAGTTGACCTTGAAGACGAGCGCGGCGAACGGTTCCTCCGGGTCGGCGGCCCGCTCCTGTTCCGCGCCGTCCGCCGTGCCGCGTACGGGCGGGACGTCGAGAGGCGAGGGCAGGTAGGCGACGACGGCGTCGAGCAGCGGCTCCGTCCCGCGGTTGCGGTACGCCGAGCCGCACAGCACGACCACGGCGTCTCCGGTCCGGGTCAGGTCGCGCAGCGCGGCCGTGAGGGTCCGCGCGCCGAGCGAGGACGCGGCGCAGAACTCCTCGAGCACGGCCGGATGGAGTTCCGCCACCGCCTCTTCGAGGGCGCGACGCCGACGCGTCGCCTCCTCCACGAGCGCCTCGGGCACGGGGCCCTCGGTGTACGTGTCGGCGCCGGCGGCCCAGACCAGGGCGCGCATGCGCACGAGGTCGACCACGCCGGTGAACGCGTCCTCGCGGCCGATCGGCAGCTGGACGACGAGCGGCACCGTGTGCAGGCGGTCCCGGATCGACGCCACGGCCGTGTCCAGGTCGGCGCCCGCGCGGTCCAGCTTGTTGACGAAGGCGATCCTCGGGACGCCGTGCCGGTCGGCCTGGCGCCAGACGGTCTCGCTCTGCGGTTCGACCCCGGCGACGGCGTCGAACACCGCGATCGCGCCGTCGAGGACGCGCAGCGAGCGTTCCACCTCGTCGGAGAAGTCGACGTGTCCGGGTGTGTCGATGAGGTTGATCCGGTGGTCGTCCCAGACGCAGCTGACGGCCGCCGCGAAGATGGTGATGCCGCGGTCGCGTTCCTGCGCGTCGAAGTCGGTGACGGTGGTGCCGTCGTGGACCTCGCCGCGCTTGTGGGTGGCGCCGGTGAGGTAGAGCATCCGCTCGGTGACGGTGGTCTTGCCGGCGTCGACGTGGGCGAGGATGCCCAGGTTGCGGACACGGTTCAGGGAGGTGGTGAGGTGGCGGGGAAGGTGGGTGCGCACGGCCCGGACCTTTCGGTGGGTACGAGAGAGGGCGGCGCGATCTCCCGGACGAGGCGGCCCGGAGGCGGCGGAGCACGACCCCACCGGACGGCACGAAGCGTGCGGGCAGGCGGACTTCACGTCCCGAGGCTCTTGGGTCCCCAAGGCGTCGGGGCGGGTCCGTGCCAGGCGAGCGCGGGCGTGCCGGAGGCTCCTCGGGGTGAGGAGGGGTCAGGCGTTCGTCACGGGCTTCCGGTGGCGGCCGCGCAGCCGGCACCGGGCAGGGGGAGACATCAGGATCACGTCGTACCGGGACCGGGGCACGACGACAGCGGTGCGGCAACACACGGTCGGGCTCCCCTCGTCGGTCGTCGGCGCGCGCCGTGATCTCGGCGGCGCGTGCGGCGAGTCTAGGGAAGGGAGCCCGGTCGCGTCATCGGAGTTTTCGCGGGTCGCTCGGCCGGGCGAAGTACCGTGCCACGTCGGCGTCCGTCACCTCTGCGAGCGTGGGCGGTGTCCACCGCGGGTGGCGGTCCTTGTCGACGACCTGGGCGCGGATGCCCTCGACGAGGTCGGCGGAGGAGAGGGCGGTGCGGGAGAGCCCGAACTCCATGTCGAGGACGGCCTCCAGAGAGTCCAGGGTCCGGGCGCGGCGGACCGCCGCGAGGGTGACCTTGAGGGCGGTCGGTGACTTGGCGAGGAGGGCGTCGGCGGTCTCCTTCGCTTCGGGGAGGCCGTGGTCGAGGAGCCGGTCGACGATCTCCTCCACCGTGTCGGCCGCGTAGCAGGCGTCGATCCAGTCGCGTGCGGCGGCCAGCCGGCCGGGCGGCGCGGGGCGCGCGAACCGGGTCAGCACCTCGTGCGCGGGCGCCCTGGTGAGTTCCTCGGCCAGGCGGGGCAGCTCCCCGGAGGGTACGAAGTGGTCGGCGAGGCCGGTGAGAAGGGCGTCGGCGGCATCGGCCTGTGCGCCGGTCAGGGCGAGGTGCGTGCCCAGCTCGCCGGGCGCCCGGCCCAGCAGATGGGTGCCGCCGACGTCGGGGGCGAAGCCGATGCCCGTCTCGGGCATCGCGACGCGGGACCGTTCGGTGACGACGCGGACGGAGCCATGGGCCGAGACGCCGACTCCGCCGCCCATCACGATGCCGTCCATGAAGGCGACGTAGGGCTTGGGGTAGCGGGCGATGTGGGCGTTGAGCCGGTACTCGTCACGCCAGAAGCCGAGGGTGGCGGTGCCGCCGGCGCGGGCGTCGTCGTGGATGGCCCGGATGTCGCCGCCCGCGCACAGTCCGCGCTCCCCGGCGCCCTGGAGGACGACGGTCTCGACGGCCGGATCGTGCTCCCAGGCGGTCAGCGCCTCCTCGATGCGGAGCACCATCGGGTGGGTGAGCGCGTTGATGGCCCGCGGCCGGTTCAGGGTGAGGAACCCGGCCCGCCCTTCCGTGCGCACCAGAACCTGTGGAGCGTCGGCCGCGCCCGGCGCCGGGGTTCCCGCGGGCGCCCCGGAGGACCCCGCCGTCATCGCCGGGGCTCCGTCGCGCCGGAGGCCTGAATGAGTCGCATGATCCCGTCACCTTCCGCCGAACGATCTTCCGCCCACCGTATCGGCAGGGTCCAGGGCGGCTCATCGCTCGGTCCGGGGCGGGGAGGAAGATCACGAACGGCATGGCGGAGGAACCGGGCTTTCCCTCAGGAGGACTGAGTACGGACACTCAGGCCGAAGGCCGGCGCCCTTCGTAGCCTCCGGTGTATGAACAGTCATCAGGCCGTCGCGGACGGCCCCCTCCGTATCGGGATCACCGGGGTCGGCGCGTGCCTGCCCGATCGGGTCATGGATTCGGAGCGGCTGCGGCAGCGGGTCGTGGCCGGCAGTGGGATGGCTTTGCCCGCCGGGGTGTTCGAGCGGGCCACCGGGATCGCGACCCGGCGCGTCGTGGGGCCGGGCGAGTACGCCTCCACGCTGGCGGTGGGGGCCGCCCGGCAGGCCCTGGTGCGGGCCGGGGCCGAACCGCAGGACATCGATCTGCTGGTGTTCGCCTCCGCCACGCGCGACATGGTGGAACCGGCCACCGCGCACATCGTCCAGGCCGAACTGGGCTCAAGGGCCCACGCGTTGGATGTCACCAACGCCTGCAACAGCTTCGTCAACGGCATCGACCTGGCCCGGGGCATGATCCTGGCCGGGCGGGCCCGGCGGGCCCTCGTCGTCACCGGGGAGACGCCGAGCCGCGCCGTACGCCACGACCCGTCGGATCCGGCCCAGTTCCGGGACGGGTTCGCCGGCTACACGTTCGGCGACGCGGGCGCCGCGGTGGTCCTGGAGGCGGTGGACCGCGGCGGGATCCTCGACGTGGACACCGAGACGCACTCCGAACACTGGCCGGTGGGCGGGATATTCGGCGGCGGTTCACGCCATCCACGCGGCGACGAGCACACCTACTTCCGGGGCGACGGCAGCGAGCTGCGCGAGGTGTTCGAGAAGGTGGGCACGTCGGTCGTCGACCGCGTGCTGCACCGTACGGGGCTCGAGTGGCGCCACTTCCGGTACGTGCTGGTCCACCAGGTCACCGTGCCGTACCTGGAGCGGTTCGTGGAGATCACCGGCGTTCCGGAGGACCGGCTCGTCGTCACCGTCCCCGAACTCGGCAACATCGCGAGCGCGACACTGGGGGTCCAACTCGACCGGGTCCAGGCCCAGCTGCGCAGCGGCGACCGGGTGCTGTTCGTCGGTCTCGGCGGTGGCGTCAGCATCATGACGATGGTCTGGGAGAAGGCGTGAACGACGCACTGTGGGTCGTGGTGCCCGCGCATCAGGAGGCGGCGCGCATCGGCGACACCCTGGAGGCCCTCGCCGCCCAGGTGGACCGGGACTTCCAGCTGGTCGTGGTGGACAACGCGTCCGAGGACGACACCGCCGCCATCGCCCGCGCGTTCGCGCGGCGGGCGCCGTTCCCCGTCCATGTGCTCGACGAGCGGGACAAGGGCGTGGGGTGCGCCGTGGACACCGGGTTCCGGTACGCGATCGGTCACGGGGCCGCGTTGCTGGCCCGTACGGACGCCGACTGCCTTCCGCACCCCGGCTGGACGGCCGCCGCCCGGACCGCGCTACGGGGCGGCGCGGGGCTGGTGTGCGGCCGGATCGACGCCCGCAGGGACGAGCACGGGCCGGTCGGCCGCGCCCTGTTCCGCACCCTCGTCAGCGTCGCCGCGTTCTTCGGCCGGGTACGGCCCGCGCACCGGCGGCGGCACGGCTACCTCGCGCCGTACCGGATGCACGCGGGCAACAACATGGCCATCACCGCGCGGCTGTACGAGGCCGTCGGAGGGATGCCCCGCCGCCCCTCCCCCACCGACCGGCTCTTCCTGAACCGGGTGCGCCGGCGCACCACCGCCATCGTGCACGCCCGCGACATGGTGGTGGAGAACTCCACCCGGCGCCTGCGCGCGTACGGAATCGTCGGAACCGCCCGCTGGTACCTGGACAGAGGACCGGGGCGGCACGGGGAGGACCCTCGCTGATGCTGGACGCTCTCACCCACACCCTGCGGTCGGACCCCGGCCGCCCGGCCGTGCTCGGCACGACCCGGTCCGGGGCCGTCCGGACGAAGGCCACCTGCGGGGAGCTCGCCGACCTCGCGGACCACTACGCCTCCGCGCTGCACGCGCGGGGTCTGCGGCGCGGCGACACCGTCGGGGTCGCGGTACGGCCCGGGCCGCGCGCGCTGGCCGTGATGCTGGCCGTGCACCGGCTCGGGCTGCGGGCGGCAGTGCTCGACCCGGGCGCCGGCCCCGACGTGCTGCGGGCCCGCCTCGCGCTGGCCCGCCCCGCCGTCGTGCTCGCCGACGCGGCCGCCCAGGCGGTCGCCGGCTGGGCACGGCCGCTCGCCCGCCGGGCTCGGCTCGCGCTGCCGGACCTGGCGGAACTGGGCGGGCCGGTGGTCACGGTCGGGCGTCGCCTGCCGGGGTGCGCCCCGGCGTTGGAGGCGGTGAGCGGGATGTCGGTCCCGCCCCGTGCGGTGGACGAGGACGGGGACGCGGTGATCGTCTTCACCTCGGGCACGACCTCGCGCCCGCGCGCGGTGGTGCACACGCGTGCGTCGCTCGCCGCCGGAATGGCGACGGTGACGGATCTCGTCCGTCCTCAGCCGGGGCTCCCCGTGCTCGGCGGTACGTTCTTCGTCCTCGTGCCGTCGCTCGCGAGCGGCGCGCCGGTCGCGCTGCCCGCCCGGTCACCGCGCGTGCTGGTCCGCCAGCTGCGGCGGCTCGCCCCGCAGGCCACCTATCTGACGCCACCTCAGCTGAGGGCGGCGCTGGCCGCGGACGCGCGGTTCGGCGGGCGGGTGTGGACCGGCTCCGCGCCGGCGAGCGCCGAGCTGCTCACGCGCGTACGACGGGCCGGGGCGGACGAGGCGTGGGGGGTGTACGCGCTCACCGAGCTGTTCCCGGCCGCCGCCGTCGAGCAGGCGGAGAAGGCGGCGTTCCCGGGCGACGGCGATCTGGTCGGCGCGCCGCTGCCCGGGGTGACGGCGCGGACCGGGCCGGGCGGCGAGCTGCTGCTGTCCGGGCCGGGCGCCCGGCACCGCTACCTGGGCGAGGAGCCCGACCCCTGGGTCCGCACCGGCGACCGGGGGCTGCTCGACGCGCGCGGCCGGATCGTGCTCGCGGGGCGCTGCAAGGACATGGTGCTGAGGGGGGCGGAGAACATCTATCCGGGTCTCTACGAGCCGGCGCTGCACGTGCCCGGCGTCGAACTCGCGCTCCTGGTGGGCGTCCCGGCCGGTGACGGCGACGAGCGCCTGGTCGCCGTGGTCCAGCCGCGCCGCGAGGCCGACCGCGCCGACGTCCGGGCGGCGCTGGCGGGCCCACTGCGACGCATGGGCACCGCTCGCCCCGACGCCCTCCTTCTCGCCGACATCCCGCTGTCGGGCCGCTCCCTGAAGCCGGACCGCGCGGCGACGGCGAGACTGGCGGCGGCCCACACGACGGAGCCGGTCCGATGACGCCGACGGGGGGTACGCCGGGACCGGACCCACGTGCCGCGTCCGATTCCGGCGCGAAGGCGGTCAGGTGGGCGGGGGTGCGGGCCGCACCCGAGACCGACCCGTCGTCCCATCCGGCGACGGCCCCGCAGGACCCGCAGGACGCCCAGGCGGGCCCTGCGGAGC
>NZ_JBHUYJ010000132.1:0-18785 GCF_042668715.1 Streptomyces sp. NPDC057271 | reverse complement strand
GGGCGCAGGACATGCCCGCCGCCCGCCGCCGGGCCCCGGGGGTCGGTTCCGAGGTCGAGGGACCCCGTCCTGTCCGAGGACGGAGCGCCGGGGCTCGGGACAGAACGGGACTCCGCGGTGACGGTGACCAGTCCGTTCGCGCCGCCGACGAGACGGACCGCCCCGACCGGAGGCCGGACCCCCCGCTCCCAGCCGTGCCCGACGTGCGCCTCGCGCCAGGGGCGGGGGAGTATGGGCGCATGCTTCTGGCACGACTCGCCGACGCTTCCCAGCAGGTCACCGCCACCTCCGCCCGCTCGCGGAAGATCGCGGTCCTGGCCGAGCTGTTCTCGGAGGCCGTGCCCGAGGAGAGCCCGCTCGTGATCGCGTACCTCTCCGGCCGGCTCCCGCAGGGGCGCATCGGCGTCGGTTGGAGCGTGCTCAAGAACGTGATCCCACCGGCCGTACCGCCCGCCGCGCACCCCGGTCTCACCCTCGCCGGCACCGACGCGGTCATGACCGAGATCGCCGCCGTCTCCGGCGCCGGGTCGCAGGCCGAGCGCGCCCGGCTCGTCCACGAGCTGATGGCCGCCGCCACCGTGGAGGAGCAGGAGTTCCTGATCAGGTTGCTCTCCGGGGAGGTACGGCAGGGAGCCCTGGACGCCATCGCCCTCGAAGGGGTCGCGCGCGCCGCCACCGTGTCCTCCGCGGAGCTTCGCCGGGCCGTGATGCTGGAAGGTTCGCTGCCCCGCGTCGCCCGGGCCGTGCTCGCCGACGGACCCGCAGCCCTCGAAGGCTTCGATCTGCGCGTCGGCGTGCCCGTTCAGCCGATGCTCGCCCACACGGCCGCCTCGGTCACCGCGGCCGTCGCCGGTCTCGGACGGTGCGCGGTCGAGGAGAAACTCGACGGCATCCGTATCCAGGTGCACCGCCGCGGCGACGAGGTGAGGGTGTTCACCCGATCCCTGGACGACATCACCGGCCGACTGCCCGAAGTCGTCGCCGTCGCCCGGGAGACGGCCGCCGACCCGTTCATCCTGGACGGTGAGGTGATCGCCCTCGACCCCGCCACCCGTCGGCCGCTCGCCTTCCAGGACATCGCCTCCCGGGTCGGCTCCCGCGTCGACGTCGCCGCCGCCCGCGCCACGGTGCCCCTCTCACCCGTCTTCTTCGACGTGCTCTCCGCCGACGGTGAGATGCTCATCGACCGGCCGGGCCAGGAGCGCCACGCCGCCCTGGTCCGTCTGCTGCCCGAGAACCGGCGGGTCCGCCGCTTCGTCGTCGACGACCCCGGCGCGCCCGGACAGGTGGAGGCGGCCGAGCGGTTCCTCACCGACACCCTGTCCCTGGGACACGAAGGCGTTCTGGTCAAGGCCCTGGACGCGCCCTATGTGGCCGGCCGCCGCGGCCGCACCTGGCTCAAGGTCAAACCGGTGCACACGCTCGACCTCGTCGTCCTCGCCGCCGAGTGGGGCCACGGCCGCCGCACCGGGCTGCTCTCCAACCTCCACCTCGGCGCCCGGGCCGCCGACGGGACCTTCGTGATGCTCGGCAAGACGTTCAAGGGCCTCACCGACGAGATGCTGCGTTGGCAGACCGAGAAGCTGGCCGAACTCGCCGTGGACGACGACGGCTTCACCGTACGCGTACGCCCGGAACTTGTCGTCGAGATCGCCTACGACGGTGTCCAGCGCTCCACGCGTTACCCCGCCGGGGTCACCCTGCGCTTCGCCCGCGTCCTGCGGCACCGGCCGGACAAGCCCGCCTCCGACGCCGACACCGTGGAGCGGGTCGTCGCGATATGACCCCGGGACTCGCTCAGTCTCCGTTCGTGTAGCGACGGCGCACCCAGAGCGGAAGCACGTACCAGCACAGCAGGTACCAGGCGACCAGACCGGTGACCAGCCACGGCACGTACCCGTCGTGCGTCGCCACCCGCAGGACGAGCAGCAGGGCCGAGGTCAGCGTCGCGAGCAGCAGCACGAGCCCGACGAACGTCAGCCGCGAGGCCCAGACCACGGTCTGGGGCTTGATCCGCCGCCCTGCCACGATGCGGTGGAACGACACCGGTCCGATCAGCGCCCCCGTCGCCGCCGCGCCCAGCGACACCGTGACCACGTAGATGGTCCGGTCGGTGTCCGACAGTTCGGAGAACCGTGGTGCGAACACGACGGTGAGCAGGAAGCCGAACAGGATCTGCACGCCCGTCTGGGCGACCCGGATCTCCTGCATGAGTTCGGCCCAGCGCCGGTCCGCGCGCTCTTCCGGCGTCTCGTGACGACCACGGACGAGATCGTCGCCGTCCGTCTGCCCCTGGACTGGTCGAGTGGACACGGAACCTCCTGTTGTCGGCCCTCTCTTCGCGGGTAACCGCAAGGAGCCCGCTTCAATCCTGGGCCGCCCGAGCCGGGGGGAGGCCGCGCCCGCCCCGGTGTACGGGAACGTCGCGGGACGCCACGGCGCGAGGGATGCTGGAGGCGTGGCAGGACGACGAACGCCTGGCAGCGAGGAGATGAGCCACGTGTACGACACCCACATCGACACCGACGTCACCGTGCAGCTGAGCGACTGCGACCGGGAGGACGCCCAGGCGGTCTTCGACGTCCTCGACCATGTCTACCGGCTCGAGGACATGAGTGCGCCCGGCCCGAAGGCGGTCGGAGCGCCCGCCCCCACGGTCTGGATGGCGACGTTCGACACGGCCGGCGGGCGTCGGGAGGAAGCCGGTCCGGTGCATCTCACCGGGAGGGTCGGCGCGCTGCTGACCGGTGGGTACCACGCGGTCGAGGAGGTCGAGAAGACCCTCGCCGCCACCTTCGCGGTGCAATCGGCGCAGTCCGTCTCGGGCGACCAGGAGACCGAGGCCCGCTTGCTCCTCGCATCCCGCTGACCCGGCCGGCCCCGCCGGTCCACTGACACCCCGGACGGAGCGGACGGGCGCCGTCCGGGGCACATGTCTGTCCCGAACCCCCTATGCATCGCGTGTATACACCATGTGTAGAGTGCTCCCTGTGCCCCGACTGCGCCCCTGACCAGGCGCGTGTCGCCATTCGAAGCCATCTACGGGGAAAGCGGGTTGCAGCATGTTCCGAACCGATACGGGGAAGCGCCGGGGATCGGCCGCCGCCCTTCTGGCGGCGGCCTCTCTCGTACTCGCCCTCACCGGCTGCGGAGTCGATCCGATCACCCCGGCCGAAGCCAGGGGCAAGGCGGCCGGGTCGGACGACAAGCGGGGCGGGGAGGGTGCTGCGGGATCGACGGGTCCGGCCGGACCCGTCGACTGCGCCAAGACCAAGTGCATAGCGCTGACCTTCGACGCCGGCCCCGGCAAGGACACGCCCCGCCTCCTCGACGTGCTCAAGGAGAAGAAGGTACCCGCCACGTTCTTCCTGCTCGGCAGGAAGCACGTCGATCGGTATCCCGAGGTCGTGAAGCGCATCGCGGACGAGGGGCACGAGGTCGCGAACCACACCTGGACGCACCGCATCCTGACCGATCTGGAGGCCGACGAGGTGCGTGACGAACTGTCCCGCACCCAGGACGCGATAGAGAAGATCACCGGAAACCGGCCGACCCTCATGCGGCCTCCGCAGGGGCGGACCGACGGCACGGTCTCGGAGGTGAGCCGCGACCTCGGTCTGGCGCAGATCCTGTGGAGTGTCACGGCCAAGGACTACTCCACGACCGACTCGGACCTCATACGGAAGCGGGTGCTCGAGGGGGCGCAGGGTGACGGGATCATCCTGCTGCACGACATCTACGACGGCACCGTCCCCGCAGTGCCGGGCATCATCGACGAGCTCAAGGCGCGGGGCTTCACCTTTGTGACGGTGCCGCAGCTCCTCGCGCCCGGCAAGGCGGAGCCGGGGGACGTCTACCGTCCGTGAGGTGAGACGCACGAGCGGTAGAAATGTGGGTGAGGTGTCTCACATCGGGCACCCTGGACGCCGCGGAACCCGTCTTGAAGGTTTATCGTTCATCAATGTGTGATGGCGAAGGGGCCCGGTCCCCAGGTCCCCCCCTTGCGGTGACCGCTCTTCGTCGTCGCGGCAATCGGCCCCGGTTGGAATCCCCCGTCCAACCGGGGCTTTGTCGTTCCCGGAGCCGTGCCCGTAGTCGTTTCCCGGGCGCGGACCGCTCATGAGGGGCGCGCGCTCCGGCGCGTTCAACCCCTTCGGGTGACTCCTCGCATGCCCCTTCCGTGGCCGGGCAAGATCGTCACAGGCTGTGACGAACCCGTCACCCGGCCCGCTGATCAGGGACGCCACGAGGGGGCAACCATGCCGGACGCGATCGCGCACATCCGCCGCGCCGTCGGGGCCCTCGCCGCCGGGCTCCTGCTCTCGGGATGCGGGACGAGCGAGCCCGGGCCGGCCGTTCCGCGGACTCCGCAGGCGCAGGACGTGCTGCTGAGGACCGTGGAGCGCACCCTGGTCGACCGCTGTCTGGACGCACGCGGACTCACCCTCGCCCGGCGGCCGGACACCCCGGAGGAAGACCGGCGCCTCCAGGGGGCGCTCTTCGGCACCGGTCCCCGGGAGCTGTCGCACACCCTGGCCACCGGCCACACCGTCACCGCCCATACCGACGGCTGCCTCGCCTCCGCGCGCCAGACCCTGTACGGAGACCAGACGCGCTGGTTCCGGGCGCAGGTGACCGTCGACAACCTGCGTGCCGAGGCTCAGAACCGGATGAAGGACGATCCCGCCCACCGGGCCGCCCTCGCGCGCTGGAACCGGTGTGCGACCCCGTCCGGCCGCTCGCGCCCCGACCCCGCGGTCGTCGCCCGCTGTGACAGGGAGAGCGGACTGGCCGAGGTGCGGGCTCGGCTGGAACCCGCGGAGCTCGCGAAGGTGCGCTCCCTGCGCGGCGACCAGCTCACCACCTACCAGCAGTTGCGCACCCGCGCACTGCGGCGGGCAGCCGAGCTGTCCGCACCCCTCACCGCACAGGAAGGCAACAACGCTTCATGAAGCGCATCCTCACCACGGCCGTCGCCCTGCTCGCCCTCACGGGCGGGCTCGCCCTGACCGCACCCGCCCAGGCAGCCGATTGCCCGAGCGGCGAGTTCTGCGCCTGGGAGAACGCCGACTTCGGAGGTCAGCGCGCCAACTGGAGCGGTGACGACGGCTGGTGGGAGAGCTGGATCGCCGACACCGACTCCTCCTGGGCCAACCACGGCATCTCGGGGCCGGGCATCAAGGATCACGTCCGGGTCTACGAAAGCGCGCATCAGGGCGGCGCGATGACCATCTGTCTGACTCCCGGGCAGGAGGTCGGGTACAACGGCGTCGCCAACGACCGCGGCGACTCCCACACCTGGGCGATGAGCTGCTGAGGGGCTCTCCCGCCATGGCGCGCTCCCGCACCCCACCGGGTGTGGGAGCGGTCAGTTCCCGGCGCCGAGCCACAGATCCGGGCCGAAGACCTCGTAGTGGACGGCCGAAGCCGCGACGCCGCCCGCCAGCAGGTCACCGCGCACCTTGCGCATGAAGGGCAGCGGGCCGCAGAGGTACGCAGTCACGTCGGCCGACAGGTCGAGCGTGGTCACGTCCGCGCGGCCGCGGCCGGCGTCCGCCGTGCCCGGCTGCTCGTACCAGAGGTGCAGCGAGCCGTTCGGAAGCGCGTCGACCAGTCGGCGCAGCTCCTCGCGGTGCGCGTGGTCGGCCGGGGAGCGGTCGGCGTGCACGACCGTGACCGGACGGTGCGAGCCGGTGGCGGCGAGGTGGTCGAGCATGGCCAGCATCGGCGTGCTGCCGATTCCGGCGGAGGCGAGGAGCAGCGGGTCTTCGCCCTCGGGGAGGACGAGGTCTCCGAACGGCGCGGACACCTCGATGGTGTCGCCCACGCGTGCGTGTTCGTGCAGCCAGGTCGACACCTCGCCCACGGGGTCGCCGTCGACCCGCTTGACCGTGATCCGCCACTGCGGGCGGCCCGGCGCGGAGGAGAGGCTGTACTGCCGGATCTGCCGGGAGCCGTCCGGCAGTGAGACGCGCACGCTCACGTACTGTCCCGGCCGGAACGACCCCGGGGGACGTCCGTCGGTGTGGCGCAGGGCGAGGGAGACCGTGTCGGCTGTCTCCCGGTGCCGTCCGACGATCTCCATGGGGCGGCGCACCCCGCCCTCCTCGACTCCCGTCTCCTCGTAGAGCCGAGACTCCAGCGCGATGAGCGCGTTGGCCATCAGCCAGTAGACCTCGTCCCAGGCCTGGGCGACCTCGGGCGTGACGGCGTCGCCGAGCACGTCGGCAATCGCGGCGAAGAGGTGCTCGTGGACGACTTTGTACTGCTCGGACGTGACGCCCAGTGAGGCGTGCTTGTGGGCGATGCGGGAGAGCATGACGTCCGGCCGGGTGTCCGGGCTCTCCAGGAGCGCTCCGGCGAAGGCGGCGATCGAGCCGGCCAGCGCCCGCCGCTGATCGCCGTTGACCTGGTTCCCTCGGTTGAAGAGATCGCGGAGCAGCTCCGGCCGGGCCGCGAACATCCCGGCGTAGAAACGCTCCGTGATCTCACCGAGTGCGGCCCCGACGACGGGGAGGGTGGCTCGGACGACGGGGGTGGCCTGCTCGGACAGCATGGAGAGTCCTATTGTGGTAGATCATCTACGTATTTAAAGGCGTAGGTCGGCAGGGTGAACGGGGTTCTACGGGTGGGGGGCGGGTGTCAGTCGGCGTGTCGGGTGCCCAGTGATACGAGGACCGGTCCCGTCGGTGACTCGACCAGGTCCGCCACGGTCAGCGGGTCGAGCGACGCGTAGAAGGCCTCCTGTGCCTGGCGCAGCGCGCCGCGCAGCCGGCAGGCCGCGCGTAGGGGGCAGGGGGTCTCGCCCTCGCATTCGACGACCTCCTCCTCGCCCTCTAGGGTCCGGACCAGCCACCCCACCGAGGCGCGTCGCCCGGTCTCCGTAAGAGACAGGCCGCCGCCGCGTCCGCGTCGCGCCTCGACGACGCCGAGATGCTGGAGTCGTGTGACCACCTTCGCCATGTGGGCGTAGGGCACGGCCATCATCTCGGCCACCTCCCGCGTGGTGGCCGAGGGCTCGTGGCCGGGTGTCCCGGGGACCGCCAGACGCATCACGGCACGCAGCGCCAGGTCGGTGAATTTCGTCAACCGCACACCGGGACCGTATCAAATAAGCATGCTGGATACCTATTATGGGGTGGGGTCACTGTGAGCGGTGTGCCGAGAGGTGACGCCAGACCCACACGCCGCCCACCACCAGGGGAGTGACCACCAGGACGAGGGCGAGCAGAGGCCACCGGCCGCCGCCGAGCTCCTGGTCCGTGAAGAGCACCAGGATCACCATCACCAACGGGAGCACGATGGACGCCAGTGCCCGCAGCGAGGCCATCACCATCTCCGGCTGAAGACGCCTCGTGCGCGGCGGGGGAGGGTCCGGGGTGCCGCAGTAGAAGACGACGGCCCGATGAATCAGCCTGGTCGTGGCCTTGTGGTACGAGACCCCCATGTACGGCAGCCACACCAGGGGTGCCACCAGGCCGGTCAGGAACACCGCGATCAGCAGCGCCCACTGCCCGAGCCGGGCGAGCCTGCCCTGGCCGTCGTCGTCCGTCGTCACGATGCCGAGGAGACGGGCCATCCGCAGCGTCAGTCTCCAGAGGGCCACGATCCGGTCCGGGCGGGGCCGTGTGTCGTCGGCCGGAGCCGGGCGGGCGCGCAGCCCGGCCGCAGCGGCCGTCGTGTCCGCGTACACCCCCTGGAGAACGAGGAGTTCGGCCGCGCGCTCGGGGTCGGTGGTGTCGCGGCCGTCCAGACCGGCCAGTACGAGGATCGCCCGTGCCTGGAGCAGCAGCGCGCCGCAGAAGGCGACGGGGATGAGCAGCATGAACGGCCCGCCCACGAACGCCCCTTCGGCGGTGACCGCCCGCCGGCCGCGCGCCGCGACCAGGGCGCGCAGTTCGGCGGGAGCCGCGTCCGGATGGTCCCGGCGCAGCCGCTCCACGGCCCGCCCGGCCGGCGGGCCCATGTGTCGCAGGGCGAACACGGCGAGCAGTTCGGGCAGCCGGCCGGGTTGGGCCCATGCCTCCCGCAGCAGCGAGAGGGAGGGTACGGGAGCCGGTGTGTCCGCGGCGCCCTTCCTCAGGACAGGACCTTGGCCTTCGCCTTCTCGAACTCCTCGTTCGTGATGGCGCCCTTGTCCTTGAGCTCGGCGAGCCGTGCCAGTTCGTCGGCGTGGCTCGTACCGGTACCCGCCGTCCTGCGGATGTACGACTGGAACGCGGCCTCGCTCTCCTTGGCCTGCGCCACGTCCCGCTGGGTCATGCTCTTGCCGCGGGCGATCACGTAGACCAGCACGCCGAGGAACGGGAGGAGGATGCAGAAGATCAGCCACCCCGCCTTGCCCCAACCGCTCATCTCATGGTCGCGGAAGATGTCGGTGATGACCTTGAAGAGGAGGAACAGCCACATGATCCAGAGGAAGAACCAGAGCATGCTCCAGAAGAGGTTGAGGGCGGGGTAGTCGTCCATTCCTGCGCTCCGTTCCTGCGGTGCCCTGAAGTCGGCCACTCGTATGAGCGAGTTTCGCCCACCCCCCGTCGGCCCGCATGTCGAAGGCGCCGCGTGGATCATGGAAATCGGATCCACGATCCACGATCCGTATCCACGGCCCAGGCTCAGGCCGTGCGCGCCCTCAGCGCCGCCAGGGCGCGGTCGGCGTGGGCGCTCATCCGCAGCTCGCTGCGGACGACCTCCAGTATCCGGCGGTTCTCGTCGACGACGAACGTGACCCGTTTGGTCGGCGCGAGCGAGAAGCCGCGCTTCACCCCGAACCGGTCGCGGACCGATCCCTCGGGATCCGAGAGCAGCGGGTAGCCGAGGGAATGGCGGTCGGCGAACTCCTGCTGTCGCTCGACGACATCGGAACTGATGCCGACGGGGCGCGCCCCCGCCGCCTGAACTCGGCGGCCAGGTCGCGGAAGTGGCAGGCCTCCGCCGTGCATCCCGCCGTCATGGCCGCCGGATAGAAGAACAGGACGACGGGTCCTTCCGCAAGGAGTTCGACCAGCGATCGGGGTGTCCCCGTCTCGTCCGGAAGAGTGAAGTCCTCGACGATGTCACCGACGTTCATCCGGCCCGCCCCCTTGTCTCCGACCGGCCCGCCCGGTCGTCGACGGGTGACGCTACCGCAGGGTAGGGACGCGCGTCACCGGCGGGCCGCCGAGTCTCGGGCCCGCTGCCGCGCGGCGAGCCGCCGGTCCAGAATGGCGAGCACCTGCTCGCCCCAGCGCAGGTTCTCCTCTTCGAGGGAGCGGCCGCGCATCAGTGTGAGGTAGGGCCCGATCCGCTCGGCCTCGCGCAGATAGGTGGCCTCGTCACGGCCGGCGAGCATCCACTCCCGCAGCCTCTCCCACCGCGCGAGCTTGCCTCGCGCCCACTCCATCCGCTCCTGGACGAACCCGCGCACCGCCTCGGTGTCGCCCTCGTCGCACGCCTGCACCTGGACCATCAACTCGTCCCGGATCGCGGTCGGTCGCGGCGGTTGGACCGTGAACGCCATGAGGTCCTGCCGGCCGGTGTCGGTGAGGGAGAACATGCGCTTGTTGGGGCGCCGTTCCTGTTCCACGACACGGGCGGCGATCAGTCCGGCCTCGGAGAGCCGGTCGAGCTCGCGGTAGAGCTGCTGGGGCGTGGCCGCCCAGAAGTTGGCCACGGACACGTCGAAGATCTTGGCCAGGTCGTATCCGGACGCCTCGCCCTCCAGGAGGGCTGCGAGGACCGCGTGCTTCAGGGACATCCGGACACGCTAGCAGCCCCGTTGAACAGGTGGTTTCGCACCTATTCAGCAGGTTGGGGCGCCGCGGCGGATTCCGGGAGACGCGGAGGGGCCCGGTCGACGCGCCGCAGGATCATCCGCAGCGTGGCGCCGGACGGCGAGAGGCGCAGACGGCGACGTTGCGCAGCCGCACCGCACCGCACCGCACCGCCCCGGCCGGGAGAGCCGTTGCCCCAGGCGCCGAGCTGCGCGCGGCCGGGGAGCGGGTCGGTGAGCTGCGCGCCGCCGTCGAACTGGCCGGTGCGGTCGGGCGCTCGTCGCCGCGCGGCTCAGCGGCGAGCGCCGCCGTCGTTCTCTCGCCCGCTACGCCCGCACCGTCGAGAGCGTGCGGGACTCCGAACTCCGCGAAATCCTGGTCCCACGGGAGAACCCGGGGCGGGACGCGGTCCGCCGTTACCTCGCGGCCCAAGGGGTGCAGGGGGCGCACGCCGACGCTGCTCGCGTGTGTGGACGGGCTGGTGTTCGACCGGGTGGTGCGAGGTGGAGAGGATTGCGCGGAGGAGGTGGAAGGCCTGGTGGTGGCGGCCCTGCGGCCTGTCGGCGCGGTCGGTCGTTGACGTGCAGCCAATCGGCTGCCTATCGTGGAGGCAGTCAAAAGGCTGCATGTTGAGGTGGGGGCGATGGACGAGGTGTTCAAGGCACTGGCCGATGCCAGTCGGCGACGGCTGCTCGACAGTCTGAACGCCCGCAACGGTCAGACCCTGCGTGAACTCTGCGCGGGTCTGGACATGGCACGACAGTCCGTCAGTAAGCACCTGGCGCTCCTGGAGGCGGCGGGGCTGGTGGTCACGGTGCGGCGCGGGCGGGAGAAGCTGCACTACCTGAACGCCGCTCCGATCCACGCCATCGGGGACCGCTGGATCAGCCGGTACGCCCGCGAGCGCGTCAGCGCGCTCGCCGACCTGAAGTCAGCATTGGAGCAGAGCCCGATGGACAGCAACGCGTTCGTCTACACCACCTACATCCGCACCACGCCGGAGGAACTCTGGCAGGCCCTGACCGACCCGGACTTCACCCGGCGCTACTGGGGTGTGGCCTTCGAGACGACCTGGACCGCCGGATCCCCGATGGTCTGGGACGAGGGCGGCCGGAGGACGAGCGATCCCGAACAGGTCGTCCTCGCTGCCGACCCCGGCCGCCGTCTCTCCTACACCTGGCACACCTTCACTCCAGCGTGGGCCGAAGCGGTCGGTATCGGCGACGAGGTGTACGCCCAGCTCGCCAGGGAGCGCCGGTCGAAGGTCACCTTCGACATCGAGCCGGCCGGCGACATGGTCAAGCTCACCGTCGTCCACGACGACCTGGAGCCGGACGGCACGATGCGCGGCATGATCGGCGAGGGGTGGCCGGCTCTGATCTCCAGCCTCAAGTCCCTGCTGGAGACCGGCGAGGAACTCCCGGAGCCGCCCCGCTGAGGCCGTCCGTCCGTCCGGGCCGTCCGGGCCTCCGCCGGTGGGGTGACCAGACCGGCACCGGTCGGAGCGCACAGACCGTCGTACGACTCGACGGCCTGCACGAGGAGTTCGGCGCAGGACGCACGAGGGGGCCGACCGGGTGCGTACGCATGGCCGCGGGGCCTGAAGCGGAGGACAGCACTCTTCAGGCCCCGCGGGGTTCAAGGGGGTCAGCGCGAAGCGGCCTCCTGGTGCTGCACCCCGCACACCAGCGCGTCGTTCACGACGTCCGCGACGATCGTGTCGCCCGGGTCCGCCTCACCACCCAGGAGCAGGTCGGCGATCCGGTTGTCCAGCTCCGTCTGGATCGTGCGGCGCAGCGGCCGGGCGCCGAACTCCGGCTGGTGCCCGTGCGCGACGAGCAGCTTCTTCGCCGCCTCGGTCACCTCGAGGTTCAGTCCCTGCGCGCGGACCCGCCGCTCGCTCTGGCGCAGCAGCAGAGTGAGGATCTCCCCGAGATCGTCCTCGCCCAGACCGTGGAAGATGATCGTCTCGTCGATGCGGTTGAGGAACTCCGGCGTGAAGTGGCCCCGCAGATCCTGCTTCAGGTCGTCGCGGATCTCCGAGACGTCGCCGTGGTGGGCCATGATCCGCTGGGCCCCGATGTTCGAGGTCATGATGACCACACAGTGGCGGAAGTCGACCGTCCGGCCCTGCGAGTCCGTCAGACGGCCGTCGTCCAGGACCTGGAGCAGAGTGTTGAAGACGTCCGGGTGGGCCTTCTCCACCTCGTCGAAGAGCAGAACGCTGTAGGGCTGGCGGCGCACCTTCTCGGTGAGCTGGCCCGCCTCCTCGTGGCCGACGTATCCGGGCGGCGCGCCGACGAGCCGGGAGACCGTGTGCTTCTCCTGGAACTCGCTCATGTCGAAGCGGACCATCCGCGTCTCGTCGCCGAACAGCAGCTCCGCCAGCGCCTTCGCCAGCTCGGTCTTGCCGACACCGGTCGGGCCGAGGAAGAGGAAGGAGCCCACCGGACGGTTCGGGTCACCCATGCCGGCCCGGTTGCGGCGCACGGCCTGGGCGATCGCGATGACGGCCTCGTCCTGTCCGACCACCCGGCTGTGCAGGGCGTCCTCCAGCTTGAGGAGCTTCTCCTTCTCGCTCTGGGTCATCTGCGCCACGGGGATGCCGGTACGGCGCGACAGCACCTCCGCGATGTCGTCGACCGTCACCTCCATCACGCCCTCGCGCCGCTCCTCGAGCCCGGCCAGTTCGGCCTCCAGCCGCGCGATCTCGGTCTTGTGCTCGTTCGCCTTCTCGAAGTCCTCGGCGGCGACGGCCTCGTCCTTCTCACGGCGCAGCTTCGCCAGCCGGTCCTCGCGGTCGACCACCTCGGTCGACTTGCCCAGCGAGCGCAGCCGCACCCGGGCGCCGGTCTGGTCCATCAGATCGATCGCCTTGTCGGGCAGGAAGCGGTCGGAGACATAGCGGTCGGAGAGCTCGGCGGCGCCCACGAGCGCGGCATCGCTGTAACGGACCTGGTGGTGGGCCTCGTAGGAATCCCGCAGCCCCTCCAGGATCTGGACGGTCTCCTCGACGGAGGGCTCCGGGATCAGCACGGGCTGGAAGCGCCGCTCCAGGGCTGCGTCCTTCTCCACGTACCGCCGGTACTCGTCGATCGTGGTGGCGCCGACCACATGAAGCTCACCGCGGGCCAGCGCGGGTTTGAGCATGTTGCCGGCGTCCATGGCGCCCTCGCCCGCCGCGCCCGCGCCGACCACGGTGTGCAGCTCGTCGATGAAGAGCACGGTCGAGTCCGCGTCGGCCTTCACCTCGTCGATGACGGCCTTCAGCCGCTCCTCGAACTGGCCGCGGTACTGTGCGCCGGCGACGAGCCCGGACAGGTCCAGGGCGATGACCCGCTTCCCCTCCAGCGTCTTGGGGACCTCGCCCGCCACGATCCGCTGGGCGAGTCCTTCCACGATCGCGGTCTTGCCCACGCCCGGCTCGCCGATCAGCACCGGGTTGTTCTTCGAGCGGCGGGAGAGGATCTCGACGGTCTGCTCGATCTCCTCGGCCCGTCCCACCACGGGGTCGAGCCTCCCCGCCCGCGCTTCCTCCGTCAGATCCCGGCCGTACTCGTCGAGCGTGGGGGTCCTGCTCTCCGGCCGGGCTGCGGGGGCTTCGTCGGGCCGTACCGCGCGCTCGGCGGTCGACCGCAGTCCGCCGACATCCGTCCCGTACGCCGTCAGCAGCTTCGCCGCCGCCGAGTTCGGGTCGCCGAGGAGGGCGCCAAGGATGTGTTCGGGGCCGATGTACGAGACCCCCGACGCCTGGGAGCGCTCGTACGCCCGCAGCAGCACGCGCTTGGCCGACGGGGTGAGTCCGGGCTCCGCCGACGGGACGCCGCTCTCGCCGGGCAGCACCGCGACGATCGAGGCGGCCAGCTGATCGGGGTCGGCGCCCGACTGGGAGAGCAGCGACCGCGACGGGTCGACCTGGGTGCAGGCCCACAGCAGATGCACGGTGTCCAGGTCGGCGCTGCCCTCCTCGGAGGCGCGGGCGGTGGCCCGGCCGATCAGCTCCCGCGCGGAGTCCGTCAGGAGTCTGCCGATCGGCACGCGCTGGACGGCCGGGGGAGAGGCGGCCGGCGACATGCCGAAGAAGCGGTTGAGAAGCTCGTTGAACGGATCCGATCCACCGAGGGAACCGAAGGGGGACATGGTCATGTGGTGCCGTCCAGGTGCGTCGACGTCCGGGTAGTACTCCCTCCCACTGGACCAGCCGCCGGCCGACCCCACCTGCCGAGCCGCGACCGCGGAGCGTGGTGGGGGCGGGCGTCCGCCGCCACGGCCCGCGGTCGCGGGGGTTCGCGCCGAACGGGACGCACCGGCTGACCCGGTCGGCCGATCGGGTGACGATCGGCGGGCACTCCGAGGACAAGGGCCGGCCACCGCATCTGAGCAGCTGCCGCCGCGCCACGGAGTGAGGCAGGCGCTCCTTCGCGCGACGTTCGGCTGGGGTGAAGAGGCGGCTCGCCGGAACGGCCCCCGGGGGCTCGGTCCGCGGGGGCCGTGCGTCGTCGTGTCGGTCAGCGGTACTCGACCGTCAGGGTCACCGGCGTGTCCCTGTTCACGAAGAGGTACGCGTTCGAGGCCGGGGCCGTCTCGAACCGCAGCCGGACCTGCGTCGTACCGCTGCGGTCGAGGGCCGCGAGGGCCGGCGCCGACAGATCCGAGGAGGTCGCGGAGCCCGACGTGAACGCCGCGACCTGCGCCCCGCCTGTCACGGTGGCGGGCGCCGACCAGTCCGAGGGCTCGACGGCGCAGCCGCCGAAGCACCCCGGCGTCACGTCCGCCAGCAGCCGGTTGCCTGCCGGGGAGCCCCAGGGATCGCCCGCACCGCTACTGCGCACCACCGACAGGTACGCGCGCGTGATCTCCTTGTCCGCCGGGATCTTCGACGTGTCGAAGGAGAGCAGTGTCCGGTTCACCCTGGCGTCCGTGCCACGGCCGAGTGCGAGCCCGTACGTGTCCTCCAGCGTGCCCACCGTCGCACCCGTTCCGTCGGCCGACGCCTTCACGTAACCGTCCTGCGCGTCGAGGCTCGGCAGCGTCACCCGGCCGTCCACGGGCGGGGGAGTGGAGCCGCGCAGCGCCCGGACCATCGCCATGATCGTCTCGATCTGGTCGCCCCCGTGGTGGGCGTAGGCGGAGTCGCCGAGATAACCCCACCAGTTCCAGCAGCCGTTGGGGTTCTCCAGCGTGGATGTCGCCTTGGCCTGGGGGTAGAGCACGATCATGTCGTTGGTGTCGGCGTACTCGTTGAGATACGCCTTGTCCACGAACTGGGTCCCGAAGCCCTGGTATCCGTACCCCTGCTTGCAGCCGTGCAGCGCCACCATCAGGGAGCAGGACGCACCCTCGGAGCAGGACTTCGGCACGTACGCGAAGCCGCTGTCGTCAAGCGACAGCGCCGCGGCCGATCCGCCCGGGGCGTACGCGTTCTGGTCGAACCGGATCAGCGCGCCGGCGGGGCTCGTGCTGGGCGGCGCGACGGAGCCCCGCAGGTGGCCGAGGAGATCGTGCTCGGCGTCGAAGCCGCAGTTGTTGATGAACGGACTCTGCGTGACGGTGCAGGAGTTGGGACCGAGCGGGCTGATCCAGGCGTGACCGGCCGCCGTGCTCCGGTCGTACTGGACGCGCGCGCCGAACCGCCCGTAGTAGTCCGCGAGCGCGTCCGCCACCGGCCGCTTCACGGTCGAGTCGCCCGAGCCGCTGAAGACGTACACCGGATCGCCCGCGAGGTTCGCGACAGGGTCGACGAGTCCCTGTGCCGACCAGGTCCGCGTGGTCTGCTCCAGCTGTGCGAGCTGGAGGTCCTGGACGGTGTTCATGCAGGCGTTGAGGGCGGTGGCGAGCATGTTTCGGGCGCAGTGGTACGGCCCCGAGGCGAACACCGCCGAGCCGCTGAACGTGCCCGAGTAGGCCACATGGAGCTGCGTGGCCATGTAGCCGCCGGACGAGATGCCGGCGCTGTAGACGGCGTCGACGACGTACGGCCGCAGCTCACCGGGTACGGGCGTGGGGGCCGCGGCCGCGGCGGGTGTCACGGAGGGGAACAGGGCCGCGACGGCGCACAGCAGCAGGGCTGCCAGCCGGCGTGGCCCGCGCGGTCGGAGGGCGTGGGGTGGACGCATGGGATCTCCCGGGCGGCTCGGTCATGCCAACTGCATGTCGGGTGGTGGGCGGGAGATTAGGGGCGGGTGGCGGGGCCTTCTATGGGGCCGGGCGCCACAACCGGCGGGCAGGAGTATGGCGTTCCGTCATCTGGCAGCCGCCGCATCACACTCCCGGGCGACCTGCGACGATGCCACCATGAGCGACTCCCTGAACGACGAAGGCCCCGTGAGCGACTCCCGGTCCGGCTCAGGCTCCGGGGCGGGCTACGGTTCCGTGACCTCCGACGGCCGTGCGAACGCCGACGCCGAGCGGGACGCCCTGCTGGCCGCCGCGGTCGGACTGCGCGAGCAGGGCCGTCAGGAGGAGGCGCGGGACCGCCTGGTGGCGCTCGCCGCGCGCCACTCCGACGACGCGGAGGTGGCCTACCAGACAGCCTGGGCGCACGACGTGCTCGGCCTGGAGGCCGAGGCCGTGCCGTACTACGAGCGGGCGCTGAAGGCGAGGACCGGCGCGGGCCTCTCGGAGGAGGACCGCAGAGGCGCGCTGCTCGGTCTCGGCAGCACCTTCCGCATCCTCGGCCGGTACGAGGAGGCCGTCGCCACCCTGCGCGGTGGCGTCGAGGAGTTCCCGGACGACGGAGCGCTGCGCACCTTCCTGGCGATGGCCCTGTACAACACCGGAGAGCACCACGAGTCGACGCGTCTGCTGCTGCGCCTGGTCGCGGCCACGAGCGAGGACCCCGGCGTCCGCAGGTACCGCCCCGCCATCGAGCACTACGCCGAGGACCTGGACGAGACCCTCTGAGCGCGGGGGCGCGGGATCAGTCCATCACAGCGGTCAACAGGACGACCGCGTCCTCCAGGGCGGTCAGCCCGTGCCGCTCCTTGGGGATGATCTTCAGTTCGCCCGTTCCCAGCTCCTCCGACCACTCCGCCGCCGTCAGCTTCACCCTCCCCCGCAGCACCTGCAGACTCGCCGCGGGTGGCGCGGTGTGCTCGTCGAGCGAATCCCCCGCCAGCAGGGCGATCACACTCTGCCGGAGCACGCCGTCGTGCATCACCACCTGGGCGCTCCGGGCGTGCGGCGCGGTGCGCGCGGCGGCCAGATGCTCGTCGGCGAGGGCTGCGAGATCACTCATCGTCTCTCCCTGCGGCTACGCGGGTACGGGGGGCAGGCGGGTTCCAGTCCCAGCCTCTCGCCTGCCACGCGCGCCGCAACTCGGGACTTCCGCCCCATCCGCGCCATAGGCCAAGCCTATACATCTACACAGAACTCAAGACTCAGAAGACTAGGGGGCCAGCGCGCCGGTCAGATGGTCGTACGCCATGTGCGCGTGCAGCCGGACGCCGGTGACAAGGGTGTCGTCGTCGGCGTAGAAGTGCGGATTGTGGTTGGTGACCAGGCCGCGCCCGCCCGGCAGCGGGAACGGGCGGCCGTCCGTGTCCAGTGAGGCGTCCTGGACGCCCAGCATCACGTACAGGCCGCCGAAGCGGTTCACGAACTCGGACACGTCGTCGTACCCGAGCGTCGCTCCGGTCTCGACCGTCCGCTCCTCACCGACCACCCGGCGGATCGTCGGAAGCCCCGCCGCGACCCACTCCGCGCTGTTGTGCACGGGCGGTACCTCCTGCAGGTACTCGACCGCGGCCGTGGCGCCGTACGCGGCGGCCGAGTGCTCGGCGAGCGTGGCGAGCCGCCGCCGCACTTCGGCCATGTCCGACTCGACCGCGCAGCGGACCGTGCCCCACAGGGTGACGGTCTGACCGATGATGTTGAACCGGCCGACGTCCTCGATGTGGCCGATGGAGACCGTGATCGGGTCGAAGGCGGAGACCTGCCGGTAGAGCTGACCGATGCCGGTGAGCACCGCGCCCACCGCGGGCATCGGGTCGACGCCCTGCCAGGGGGTGGAACCGTGCACCTGCTTGCCGGTGACCACGATCTTCACCAGGGTGGAGGCGCCGTACTGGTTGCCCACCCGGTACCCCACGTACCCCTTGGGGTAGGGCGTGACATGCATCCCGAACGTCATCGTCGGCACCGGATCGTCGCACGCGCCCTCCTCGAGCATCGCCCGTGCCCCACCGCGCTCGGTGACCGGCGGGCCCTCCTCGGCGGGCTGGAAGACGAACAGCACGGTCCCCGGCAGCCGATCGCGTACTCCGGCGAGCACGGAGGCGGCGCCCATGAGCATCGCGGTGTGGCAGTCGTGACCGCAGGCGTGCGAGACGGGGAAGGGGCCCCCGGGGTAGTCGCTGTCGACGACCCGTGAGGCGAAGTCCTCACCGCACAGGTCCTCGACGGGCAGCGCGTCGGTGTCCGCGCGCAGCGCCACCACCCGCCCGCCCCGAGCGCCTCCGGTCGCCGCGCTTGCGCCGGTGCCGCCGCCACCACCCCGCAGTACGCCGACGACGCCGTGCCCGGCGATGCCCGTACGCACCTCGTCCAGGCCCAGGGAGCGGAGGTGATCGGCGATCAGACCGGCGGTGCCGGCCTCGCGGTTGGACAGTTCGGGGTGCTGATGCAGATGGTGCCGCCACGCGACGACCTGAGCGGCCGTCTTCTCGGCGCGCTGGTCCAGCTCCTGATGGATCGGATCGGTGCTCAAGGGCCACCCCTCGTCGTCGGACCTTCCCTCCAGGGTGACATTCCGGCCCGGCCGCGCTCGCCGAAAGCCCACGACGATCACTGCCGATCGAGGCAGGCGACGTGATCGGGTCCATGACTGAGATCACGCTGATGGCGGACCCCGAGGCCGCCGGCCCGTCCGTCGAGGAGTGCGGAGAACGGCGGGTGGACGTACGGGAGGCGGCGACGCTGCTCGTCGGAGCGCTGACCGGGGCGGCGCTGATGCTCCTATTGCTGTCAAGCGGCTTGGAGCCACTTGCGGTAGGCGTGAGTGAGGTCGTCGTCCCTGCTGAGTCCTCTTTCGAG
>NZ_JBHUYJ010000131.1:0-18967 GCF_042668715.1 Streptomyces sp. NPDC057271 | reverse complement strand
CGGTCCGACAACCGCTCACCCGCAGGCACCCTGACCTGCCCCACCCTCGCCACACCACAACCAACGAGCGCAGGACATTTAAGTCACCGGCATTGAGCCTAGGCCCCGTCGTCGAAGTGGCGCCGGTAGGCGAGACTCTGACGACAGGGCCCAGGGGCGTCGCCCCGCGTCCGCGTGGTCTCAGTCCTCCAGGGTCGGCACGCCGAGGGCTGCCATGCGGTCCGGGTCCGCGATGATCTGGATCTGCACGATGCGCTCGTCCACGACCGTGAAGGCCATGAGCCCGAACAGCCGGCCTTCCGCGTACGAGACGATGCCCGGGGCGCCGTTGACCAGCACCTTGCGGTAGTCGCGGCGGAAGCGGGCGTACGTGAGCGCCTGGCTGACGACCGCCTCGGCGCCACGGACGAGGCCGGAGGCCGCCGCGAGGGCCTTGCCGCCGTCCACCCGCAGGACCACGTCCGGGTCGAGGACCGCGAGCAGCCCTTCGAAGTCGCCGCCGTGCGAGGCCGCCATGAAGGCGTCGACGACCTGGCGCTGCCGGGCGATGTCGGGCGCGGGGGCAGGGGCGGCGCCCTGGACGCGGCGGCGGGCGCGGCTCGCGAGCTGGCGGGTCGCGGCCGGGGTGCGGTCCACGATCGGGGCGATCTCGTCGAAGGAGACGGCGAACATGTCGTGCAGGACGAAGGCGAGCCGCTCGGCCGGGCCCAGCGTCTCCAGGACCACGAGCAGCGCCAGCCCCACCGAGTCGGTGAGCAGCGCCTCCTCCTCGGGGTCGCGGGTGGTGCCCTCGGCGCCCCGGACCAGCGGATCGGGGACGAAGTACTCCAGCGGGTCCTCCCGGCGGGAGGCGCGCGAGCGCAGTATGTCGAGGCAGACCCGTCCGACGACCGTCGTCAGCCAGCCGCTCAGGTTCCGCACGTCGTCGATGTCGGAGCGGCTGAGCTTGAGCCATGTCTCCTGGACGGCGTCCTCGGCCTCGCTCAGTGACCCCAGCATCCGGTACGCGACCGCCTTCAGGTGCGTGCGGTCGGCGCGGAAGCGCTCGGCCAGGAGGTCCTGCTCGTCCATCGGTGTCTCCCTCGTTGACGACCGTCGTCGAGATGACGGACGGTATCGGCGAAACGTGACGGGTCCGCCCCCTCGAACCGTCCGCTGCGTGAGATCCCCTGGTGTCCGCCGCCGAACGCCCGGAAATCCCCGGCCGATGGGGCCCAGCGCCGGGGATCGCCACTTCAGTGGCGTGATCTTCGACCGTAGATTTTCACGCATGACGACAACCGCGCAGGTCAACGCCGTACTTCGTACCCCGCCCGCCTCTCCCCGGGACGCGGCCGCGTACTTCTCCGCCTCCCTCGCCTTCCACGCCGACGTCTCGGACGTCGCGAGCGCCCTCGCCGCCGACGGCGACCCGGGCTTCGTGGTCGTCGACTCCCGCTCCACCGCCTCCTGGGACCAGGGCCACGTCCCCGGCGCAGTCCACCTGCCGACCGCGCTCGTCCCCGAGCAGGCCGAGCAGCTGCTCGACCGGTCCGTCCCGGTGGTCACGTACTGCTGGGGTCCCGGCTGCAACGGCGCCACGCGCGCCGCGCTCGCCCTGGCGCAGCTGGGCTACCAGGTGAAGGAGATGCTCGGCGGTTTCGAGTACTGGGTCCGCGAGGGCTTCCCGTACGAGACGTGGGAGGGCCCCGGGAAGAAGGACGCGGACCCGCTGACCGCCCCGGTCGACGCCGAGGAATGCGGCTGCTGAGACCGCCGCCGGGAAGGCTGCCGGGAAAAGCGATTAGGGGATCGGCGCACCATGCCGTAAGGTCATATTCACCGACGCGGGGTGGAGCAGCTCGGTAGCTCGCTGGGCTCATAACCCAGAGGTCGCAGGTTCAAATCCTGTCCCCGCTACTCAGTAGCAACGAAGGCCCGGGTCCAGTCACTGGATCCGGGCCTTCGTCGTCTCCGGGCGACGCGCGAGCCGCCCTTGACCTTTACGTAACGTCAAGATCTAGCGTCTCCCCCATGGAGTGGTCGATCCAGGAGATCGCCAAGAAGGCCGGCACCACCAGCCGCACTCTCCGGCACTACGGAGAGCGCGGACTGCTGGAGCCGAGCCGGATCGGCGCCAACGGTTACCGGTACTACGACCAGGCGGCGCTCGTGCGGCTGCAGCGCATCCTGCTGCTGCGCGAGCTCGGGCTCTCCCTGCCCGCGATCGCCGAGGTCCTGGAGGGACAGCGGGATGCGCCCGCCGCCCTCCGCACCCATCTGCTGCTTCTCGAACAGGAGCGGGATCGGATCGGGCGGCAGATCGAGGCGGTGCGGACCACTCTCCACAAGACGGAGAACGGAGAAGAACTCATGGCGGAAGAAGTGTTCGACGGATTCGATCACACGCGGTACGAGGAGGAGGTCACCGAGCGCTGGGGCCGCGACGCGTACGAGAAGGGCGACCGCTGGTGGCGCTCGCTCGGCGCCGCGGAGAAGCGGGCGTTCAGGGACGAGCAGGCCGGCATCGCCCGTGACTTCGGGAAGGCGGCCCGGGACGGCCTCGCCGCCGACAGCGACGAGGTCCAGGCGATCGCGCGGCGCCACGTCGCATGGCTGTCGATCACCACGACGCCGACGAAGGAGTACGTGATCGGCCTCGGCCAGATGTACGTCGACGATCCGCGCTTCGGCGGGAACTACGACAAGCACGGCGAGGGCACCGTCCTCCTCGTCCGTGACGCGATGACGGTCTACGCGGAGCGCAACCTCTAAGGGCGGACCGCCCGAAGTAAACGGTGTCCGAAAGCGGGCACGCCTCTTTGCGGCCGCGCGCTGCCGCATCGTAACGTCACGCGCACCATGCGTGACGAGACAGTGATCGACGTACGACGGCGGGCGCCCGCCGTCCTCGTCCTGTTCGCTCTTCTCGCCCTGCTCATGAGCGTCTGCCACGGCTCGCACGGCCATCACCTGCCGACCAGCTCCGTCGCGACGGCGACCGCGGCCGCCCCCGCCCCCGCCGACGCACTGCCGCACGGCTGCGGACGGTCCGGGGAGAGGGGGTCCTTCGACGTCCATCTGCCCGCCCAGACGGTGCCGCAGCCCGCGGCGCCCGACGCGGGCGGAGCCGTACTCCTCGCAGCCGACGAGGCCTTCCCCGCCGATCCGCACGGGCACCGCGCCCGCGACCGGGCGGGTCCCGGCCCCGGGCCGGGCCGGCTGCTGATCGTCCTCGGAGTGAACCGGAACTGAGCCGGTCGTTCGACACGACCTGGCCCCCTTCCGGCGTACCACTTCGAGGACGTACTTCTGATGACCGATCTGCTGTCCGGCACACCGCTGCCCGGCATGCCCCGGCCCGGCACACCGCTGCCTGGCGCCTCCCTCTCCGTCGCCGCGCAGACCGTCGGCAACACGCCCGTGCTGTGGATGGACGACGGCTACTGGGCCAAGCTCGAAGGCTTCAACTTCGGCGGCATCAAGGACCGCGCCGCCCTCCACATGGTCGGACAGGCCCGCCGCCGCGGAGAGCTGCGGCCCGGCGCGCCCGTCGTCGAGTCGTCCTCCGGCACGCTCGGCCTCGGGCTCGCGCTGGCCGGCGTGCTCCACGGCCATCCCGTCCACGTCGTCACCGATCCCGGTCTCGAACCGATCGTCGAGCGGATGCTCGTCGCCCACGGCGCCACGGTCCACGTCGTGCCGGAGCCGAGTCCGCGCGGCGGCTGGCAGCAGGCGCGGATGGACCGGGTGACGGACCTGCTGGCCGGCCTCGACGGGGCGTGGTGGCCCGACCAGTACGGCAACCCCGACAACCCCGAGGCGTACGGCGGACTCGCGGCCGAGCTCTCCGCGCAGCTCGACCGGATCGACGTCCTGGTCTGCGCGGTGGGTACCGGCGGGCACTCCGCCGGGATCTCCCGCGCGCTGAGGGCCACGTCCAGCCCCGCCCTGGAGCTGGTCGGCGTCGACAGCGTCCACTCCACCGTCTTCGGCCTCCCGGCGGGCGAGCGGCTGATGCGCGGGCTCGGCTCCTCCATCCACCCCGGCAACGTCGACCACGCCGCCTTCGACGAGATCCACTGGGTCGGCCCGGCGGACGCGGTCCGGGCCGCCCGGCGCCTGGCCTCGCGCCAGTTCGCCACGGGCGGCTGGAGCGTGGGCGCGGTCGCGCTCGTCGCCGGGTGGCTGGCCCGCACCCGGCCGCGGGGCACACGGATCGCGGCCGTCTTCCCGGACGGGCCGCAGCGGTACTTCGACACGGTCTTCAGCGACGAGTACTGCGCGGCGCACGGACTGCTCGACGCCCCGGCGCGCGAGGAGCCGGCGGTGTACGAGGGCGCTGCCCGGGTCGACGGCTGGACCCGCCGGGTCCTGGAGCGGGCCCGATGAGCGCCCAGGTCTCGGCTCCCGCCAAGGGCGGGATCTGGCGGCGGAGCCGCACCTTCGAGCCGGCGGTACGGCTGCTCTTCCTCAACCAGCTGACCATCAACCTCGGCTTCTACATGCTGATGCCGTACCTCGCCGCCCATCTCTCGGACGGGCTGGGGATGGCGGCCTGGGCCGTGGGACTCGTCCTCGGCGTACGGAACCTCTCCCAGCAGGGCATGTTCCTGGTCGGCGGGGCCCTCGCCGACCGGCTCGGCTTCAAGCCGCTGATCGTCGCGGGCTGTGCGCTGCGGACGGCGGGGTTCGGGGCGCTCGCGTTCGCCCAGTCCCTTCCGGTGCTGATCGCCGCCTCGGTGGCGACGGGCCTGGCGGGGGCGCTGTTCAACCCGGCCGTGCGTGCCTACCTCGCGGCGGAGGCGGGGGAGCGGCGCGTGGAGGCCTTCGCGCTCTTCAACACGTACTACCAGGCGGGCATCCTGCTCGGGCCGCTGGTGGGCGTGGCGCTGACAGGGCTGTCGTTCCGGCTGACGTGCGTGGTGGCGGCGGTGCTGTTCGCCGTACTGACGCTGGTGCAGCTGCGGCACCTGCCGGTACGGGGGAGGGAAGCGGCGCAGGCGGGGGCCGGCGAGGGGGCGGTGGCGGCCGGGGAACGGGGCCAGTTCCGTACGGTGCTGACCAACCGGACCTTCTGGCTCTTCTCGCTCGCGATGACCGGCTCGTACGTCCTGTCCTTCCAGGTCTATCTGGCGCTGCCGCTCGCGGCGGACGGCACGGCGGCGACGACCGCGCTCTTCGTCGTCTCCGCGCTCGTGGCGCTCGCCGGCCAGCTGCGGATCACGGCCTGGTGCGGGCGGCGGCTGAGCCGCGAGCGGTGTCTGGTCCTCGGCCTGGTGCTGATGGGCGCCGCGTTCCTGCTGCCGCCCGCGGTACCCGGGATCGGGGGCCTGCTGCTGTGCGCGGCGGTCCTCGCGGTGGCGAACGCGGTGCTGTACCCGTACGAGATGGACACGGTCGTCGCGCTCTCGGGGGGACGGTGGGTGGCCACGCACTACGGGCTCTACAACACCGTCTGCGGGATCGGGATCACGCTCGGGAACCTGGGGACGGGCGCGCTGCTCGACCTGACCGGGTGGTCGGCGACGCCGTGGCTGGTGCTGTGCGCGGTCGGGCTGGCGTGCGCGGGCGCGGTGGGGGCGCTCGGGCGGGGCGGGCGGCTGAGCGCGGGCGCGCGGGTGGGGAGTTGAGGTAACCCACTTGGCCGAGCGGAGGTCGCCGCACGGCGCGGCGCCCGGCACCCTGGGGAGGGCGCGGTACCGTCCGTCGCCGTGCACGGACCGGGCAGGAGACCACAGGTGGGGCAGGGGCAGGGGAACGGGACCAACGGAAAAGGGACAGGGACAGGGACCGGGAACGGACACGGGCTCGGGACCGGGAACGGAACCGCGAAGGGGTCAGGGAACGGGAATGGGCCCGGGAACGGGAACGGGCCAGTGAATGGGCCCGGGAACGGGAACGGGCGTCGGCGGGCCGAGCGGACTCGCCGGTTCCTCCGCGCCCTGCCCCCGCTGCTGATCCTCGGCGGTGTCGTCTTCGACCTCTCCACCCCGCCCGCCTACACGGCCGCCCCGATCTTCTCGGCCGCGCCGCTCCTCGCCGCCCCGTTCTTCTCCATGCTCACGACGCTGCTCACGGGCATCGCCGCGGTCCTCGCCGGAGTCGGGCTGCACCTCTACAACGGCACCGTCGGCGAAGTCCCCTCCCTCACGGAGACGCTGACCGTCGTCACCGTCTCCGCCCTCGCCCTGCTGGTGAACCGGGTCGTGCTGCGCAGCGGCGAGCGGCTCGCCTCGGCGCGGGTGATCGCGGAGACCGCGCAGAAGGCCGTCCTGCCGACGCCCGCCGACCGGATCGGCGGGCTCCAGGTCGCGGCCCGGTACGAGGCGGCGCAGGCGGACGCGTTCATCGGCGGCGACCTGTTCGCCGTCCAGGACACGCCGTTCGGGGTACGGCTCGTGGTCGGCGACGTCCGGGGCAAGGGCCTCGACGCCGTCGAGGCGGTCGCCGTCGTGATCGGGGCGTTCCGGGAGGCGGCCGAGCAGGAGGCCACCCTGGAGGGAGTCGCCCAGCGACTGGAGCGGGCGCTGGCGCGGGAGGGCAGGCGCCGGTCCAGCCTCGACGCCTTCGAGGGGTTCACCACCGCCGTCCTGGCCGAGATCCCGCGCGGGAACGGGCGCGTACGGATGGTGAACCGCGGCCATCCCGAGCCGCTGCTGCTGTACGCGGACGGCGGCCTGACCTACCTCGAACCGACCGAGCCCGCGCTGCCGCTGGGCATGGGCGAGCTGGGCGCCTGGCCGGACCGGGCCGACGAGGCCCCCTACCCGCCGGGTGCCACGCTGCTTCTCTACACCGACGGGCTCTCCGAGGCGCGCGATGCCTCGGGGGCCTTCTACGATCCGGCCGAGCGGCTCGCCGGACGGATCTTCCCGGGGCCGGACGAACTGCTCGACGCGCTGGTCGACGACGTCCGCCGGTACACGGGCGGAGGCTCCACGGACGACATGGCGCTGCTCGCGGTGAGCCGGCCCGCGGCGGGGCAGCCGGAGCGGCGCAGGACGATGCCCGTGGTTCCGTGACCATCCGTAGTGACGAGGTACCGCTGAGATAACAATTGACGAACCGTCAGTTCCGGGGTCCCGTCAATGGTCCGTACTGAAGCGGGATCAAATCGGGCTGTAGCAGCTCAATCTCGCTAATGATCAACGGCAACAGCTTGGAATCCGGCCCTCGTGTCTATTAACGTTCGATAACGCAGCGCGGTCGTCCCAGTCGTCGCCAGAGACGGCGCCGTGCGCACGCGCCGAATCCTGAAAGGGAACCGGGGAACCACCACTTGGGGTGAATCGGACACCGTCGCATCCGTGCGACACCGCCCGTAGGAGACCTTCCTGCTCCGAACCCGTCAGCTAACCCGGTAGGCGAGAAGGAAGGAAAGGAGTACGCCTCCGTGGCGTCCAACACCCCTGCTCCCGAGGGTCTCTCTGACGGGTTCGACGCGTTCGGCGCCCCGGGCGCCGCCGGGACGGACGACGACGCGACCACGTGGGGGGAGTGGAACCCCACCGAGGACTCCCTCCGCCAGCAGGCCCGTTCGGGCGGCCGTCACCGTGTCGTGAAGCAGCGCTCCGGCTTCGCCCGCTCCTCCACCGTCCTCGGCGTCGGTGTCATCGCGGCCGTCGGCGCGGGCGGCATGGCGACCGCCAAGGACAAGCCCCCGGTCTCGATATCCCTTCCCGACCTCAACCTGCCGGACGCCTCCGAGCTGCCCGGTGTCGGCGAGCTCATCTCGGGTGAGGACCAGGCGGACTCCGGGACGAACAACCCGCAGCCGCTCACGGCCACTCTCGCCCTTCCGGCGGACAGCGCCGAGAAGACCGCGGGCTCCCCCGCCGCCTCGGCGGCGGACGCCGGTGAGGCGCTGCGCGCCCGCATCATGCAGCAGGCCGAGCAGCAGCAGGCCTCCGCAGACGCCGACAAGAAGGCCGCGGCGGAGAAGGCGGCGGCGGATCAGGCCGCGGCCGAGGCGGCGGCGAAGGCGGAAGCGGCGGAGAAGGCCGCGGCCGAGGAGAGGCGGAAGGCCGAGGAGGCCGCCGCGGCGAAGGCCGAGGCGGAGCGCCTGGCGAAGCTCGCCGCGAGCTACGCGCTGCCCACGTCCTCGTACACCCTCACCTCGACGTACGGCCAGTCCGGCTCCATGTGGTCCTCCGGCTACCACACCGGCCTCGACTTCGCGGCGCCCACCGGCACCCCGGTCAAGGCGGTGCACGGCGGCACGATCACGTCGGCGGGCTGGTCCGGCTCGTACGGCTACCGCATCGTCCTGGAGCTGGAGGACGGTACGGAGGTCTGGTACGCGCACCTGTCCTCGATGACGGCGAGCGTCGGCCAGACCGTGGGCACCGGCGAAACCATCGGCCGCGTCGGCGCGACCGGCAACGTGACCGGCCCGCACCTGCACCTGGAGGTCCACACCCCGGGCGGCGCGGGTGTCGACCCGGCGGCCTGGCTGGCGGGCAAGGGCATCTCGGTCTGACCCCGGGCCTCCCCACGGCTTCGGCGGTCCTGGCGACTCCCCCCGACGTCAGGGCTGCCGGAACGCCCCGGGCCCGGCCCGATCTGCGCCGGCTCCGCCTTAGCTCCGGTACGGGTTGTAGCCGCTGTAGTCGAGGTACTGCGGCGGCGCCCACACCCGGCCCGTCGCCCGCGCCGCGTAGGTCAGGGCGGGAGAGGCGACCGCCTTGCGCTGCCAGAGGTGGTGGAGCAGCTCCTGCTCGCGCGCGCTGAACTCCGGCCCGGCCGCGCCGCGCTGGGCGCGATGACGCAGGAACGCGAGGGTCGTCGCGAACGCCTCGTACTCCCCGACCGCCGCCGCGGCCGGCTTGCCGTACGTCCGGCGGGCGAAGTCACGGGCCACGGAGCGGGCCCGCATCGAGGAGAGCGCGAGCGGTTCGGCGGGCGAGAGCCACCCGGCCGCCGCGTAGGCAGGGAGCTGCCCGGATATCGTGCGCAGCTCGCGCTGCCTGCTCCATATCGCGAGCCAGGTGAGCAGGCCGAGCGTGGGCACCATGAACATGCCGTAGACCAGGATGAAGCCCAGCGGCCCGAGGAGCGTCGCCGAGCCGTTCCACAGGGCGTGCATGCCCATGGCGAGGACCAGCCCCGCGAGCGGCAGCAGGATCCGGCGCAGCCGCAGGAACCTGCTCCGGGAGGTGGCGAGGGCGGCGAAGGCGAAGCCGAGGCCGGTGAAGACGGTGAAGAGCGGATGCGCGAACGGCGACATCACGACCCGTACGAAGAACGTGCCCGCGGTCGTGGCGCCGAGGCCGCCGGAGCCGATGTCCTGGTCCTCGCCGAAGGCGTTGCCGAGATAGAGGATGTTCTCGGTGAAGGCGAAGCCGGTGGCGGTGAAGCCGGCGACCACCACGCCGTCGACGAGGCCGGTGAAGTGCCGTCTGCGGAAGAGGAAGATCAGCAGGATCGCCGCCGCCTTGGCGCTCTCCTCGACGACCGGCGCGACGACCGTGGCGCCGAGGGACTCGGCGGAGGCGGGGTCGGCCGTGGCGGTCGCGATCCAGCGGACCGCGAAGGAGTTGGCGAGGATCGCGACGAGCGTCGCGGCGAAGGCACCCCAGACGAAGGCGAAGATCAGGTTGCGCCAGGGGCCCGGCTCCACCCGGTCCAGCCAGCGGAACGCGGCCAGCAGCAGCGGAACGGGCAGGACGGCCAGCGCGAGCCCGACGAGGAAGCCCTCCGTCCCGGTCTGCTCCCGCACGATGGCCAGGATCACCAGGGCGCAGAGCGCGAGCACGGTGATCACGGCGACCGCCCGGACCACCCTGCTGCGCCAGAAGGCGCGACGAGGCCTGTAGCGCCACTGGGCGCGGTCCGGGACGGCCGGGAAGTCCGGCTCTTCGGTGTCCCGTGTGGGGACGGGGACGCGGTTCGACACGTCAGCGACCCTAACCAGCGGGACCGACACTCGCGACGGGGTTCTCCGTCTTCGGCCGCTTCCTGTGGAAAAGTGCCGCTCCGTCTTGTGGAGCGCCGTTACGTCCTGTGGAAAAGCAGGTCGTGCACGACATGGCCCTTGTCCAGGCCCTGCCCCTCGAAGCGGGTGAGCGGGCGGAAGGCCGGACGGGGCGCGTAGCCGCCGTCCGGCTGGGTGTTCTCGAAGTCGGGGTGGGCGGAGAGCACCTCGAGCATCTGCTCGGCGTACTCCTCCCAGTCCGTCGCGCAGTGCAGGACCGCGCCGGGCCTCATCCGCGTCGCGAGCAGCGTGAGGAACTCGGGCTGGATCAGCCGCCGCTTGTGGTGGCGCTTCTTGGGCCACGGGTCCGGGAAGTAGACACGGCAGCCGTCGAGGGCGTCGGCGGCGAGCATCTCGCGGAGCAGGATGATCGCGTCGCCGTTGGCGACCCGGACGTTCTCCATGCCGCCCCGGTCGGCGAGACCGAGGAGGTTGCCCTGGCCGGGGGTGTGGACGTCCACGGCGAGGATGCCGGTTCCGGGGTCGGCGGCCGCCATCTTCGCCGTCGCCTCGCCCATGCCGAAGCCGATCTCCAGGACGACGGGGAGGCCGCCGAACATGTCGTTCAGGTCCAGGATCCGCTTGCCGTCGATGTCGAGACCCCAGTCGGGCCAGCGCTTGAGCATCGCCTCGGCCTGACCGGCGGTGACGCGGCTGCGGCGGGGCTGGAAGCTGCGGATCCGCCGTTCGTGGTGGGACCCGGCGGGATCGGGCAGGGGCCCTTCCCCGGCGGCGAACATCCGGCTGCCCCGCCGGGCGACGACGGGCTCGGTACGGGTGGCGGGGGTTTCACGGGTCTCAGACACAATGCGCCCAATTCTACGTGGCCCCCGTGCGGCCCCCCCCGTTCCTCCGGGACGAGGCGTCCCGGCGCTCGGCAGGCGGCCCCCGGGTGACCGCCCGGCCCGCCCGTGCGGGCGACGCGTCCGGCCCACGCGTCTGGCCCGGGGGTGCGGGCCCCGTGACCGTCCGGCCCGCACGTCCGGCCCACGCATCCGGCCCGCCCGTCCGGCCCGCCCGTGCGGGCTACAGCAGGGCCAGGGCCCGGCGGGCCACCTCGCGGCCGATCGGCAGGGACGCCGTCGCCGCGGGCGACGGCGCGTTCAGGACGTGGACCGTCCGCGGCGCCTCGCGGATCAGGAAGTCGTCCACCAGCGTCCCGTCCCGCAGCACCGCCTGCGCCCGCACCCCCGCCGGAGCCCGGTGCAGATCCGTTTCCTCCACCGAAGGGAGCAGCCGGCGCACCGCCTCCGTGAAGGCCCGCTTCGACAGCGACCTGCGCAGCTCACCCGCTCCGTACCGCCAGTGGTCCCGCGCGATCTGCCACGACCCCGGCCACGCCAGCGTCCCCGCCAGGTCACCGGGCCGTACGACCGACCAGTCGTATCCCTCCCGGGCGAGCGCCGGCACCGCGTTGGGCCCCACGTGCACACCGCCGTCGACACCGCGGGTCAGATGCACCCCGAGGAAGGGGAAGGCAGGATCGGGGACCGGATAGACCAGGCCGCGGATCAGCGAGGGGTCCGCCAGCTCGTAGTACTCGCCCCGGAAGGGCACGATCCGCATGCCCGGCTCGTCGCCGGCGAGCAGCGCCACCCGGTCGCAGTGCAGCCCCGCGCAGTTCACCAGGACCCGGCCGCGCACGACCGTCCCGGCCGCCGTGCGGACGGCGACGCCCCAGGGCCGCCGGTCGACGGCGGTGACCTCGGAGCCGTACAGGATCCGGGCGCCGGAGGCGTCGGCGAGCTGGGCCGCCACCGCCCCGTAGTCGCAGATGCCGGTCGTGCCGACATGGATCGCGGCGAGCCCCCGCACGCTCGGCTCGTACGCCGCGATCTGCGCGGGACCCAGCTCCCGCACCGGGATGCCGTTCTCCCGGCCGCGCTGCACGAGCGCGTGGAGGCGGGGCAGCTCGTCCCGCCCGGTGGCGACGATCAGCTTTCCGGTGACCTCGTGGGGCAGACCGTACTCCGCGCAGAACTTGACCATCTCGGCCGCGCCCGCGACGGCGAACCGCGCCTTCAGGGACCCGGGCCGGTAGTAGATCCCGCTATGGATCACTCCGCTGTTCCGCCCGGTCTGGTGGCGGGCCGGGCCGTGCTCCTTCTCCAGGACCGTGACGCGGGTGCCCGGCGCGGCGCGGGTCAGGGCGTACGCCGTCGACAGACCGACGATCCCGCCGCCGATCACGAGCACGTCGCAGTCGACGTCGTGCGTGAACACCTGCACCACCTCCCACCCCGATAGTGCACTGGCCCACTGACAAAGCCGTTAAACCCCGTGGGACACGCCTCACGCCGGGGCCATCAGAAGGGGGCGGGCCCGCTCGCGCAGTTCCATGACCCTCGGCTCGTCCCCGTACGGTTCGAGGCGGTGCAGCAGATCCCGTACGTACTCGGTGGTGCGGGCGGACGAGATACGGCCCGCCACCTCCACCGCGCGCGTGCCGGCCGCGCAGGCCGCGTCCAGATTGCCCGACTCCAGCTCCGCGACGGCCGAGACCACGAGTCGCAGCCCGTGCGAGCGGACGAACTCCTCCGTCGGCCGGGACAGCGCCTGCTCGGTGAAGCGGCGGACCTCGCGCGGCGCCTTCAGGTCCCGGTAGCACTCGGCGGCGTCCGCGCAGAACCGGTCGTACGAGTGGAAGCCCAGCCACGACGGGTCGGCGTCACCCTCGCGCGAACGCTCCAGCCAGCCCTCGGCCGCCTTGAGCGCGGCCGCGGCGGCCGTTCCGTCGTTGGCCTTCGCGTGGGCCCGGGCCTCGACCAGCCGGAAGAAGGACATGGTGCGGGCGGTGGCGAGCCCGCGGTTGCGCTCCAGGGCGGCCTGGGCGAGGTCGACGCCCTCGTCGGCGAAGCCACGGTAGGTGGCCTGGAGCGACATGGAGGCGAGGACGTAGCCGCCCAGGGGCACGTCGGCGGCGGCGCGGGCGAGGCGCAGCGCCTGGATGTAGTAACGCTGGGCGGCTTCCTGCTGGCCGGTGTCGAAGGCCATCCAGCCGGCCAGCCGGGTCAGCTCGGCGGTCGCGCCGAACAGGGCCCGGCCGACCTCGTCCGAGTACGAGCCGAGCAGCAGCGGCGCCGCGTCGACGCGTAAGCACTCGGGGACCATCGAGGAACGCCAGTCCCCGCCGCCGTACTTGGAGTCCCAGCGGCGCGCGTCCTCGGCCGCCTCGCGGAGCTTGGCGACATCGCTGTGGCCCACGCGCGTGTGGGCGCCGGTCTCGGGCCCCTCGGCCGCCGGTCCCTCGACGGGCCCGACCATTCGCTCCACGGAGGAGTCGGCGGGCGTTATGAGCCAGCGGGAGGCCGGCGTCGCGTAGGCGCTCACCGCGAACGAGCCGGCCAGGGACTGCCAGATGCCGCCTCCGCCGGCCCGGCGGCCGGCGAGATCCAGTCGGTAGAGCTCGGTGGCCGAGCGGACCGCCTCGCCCACGTCACGCGGGAAGGCGAGACCCACCTCGGGCGCGGGGTCGGCGTCCGCGAGCCCGATCTCGTGCAGCGGCACGGGACGGCCGAGCTTCTGGCCGATCGCGGCGGCGATCAGATGAGGCGCCGCCCCCTGCGGCACCATGCCCTTCGACACCCACCGGGCCACCGACGTCTTGTCGTAGCGAAGCGTCAGACCGCGCTGCGCGCCGAGGTCGTTGACGCGCCGGGCGAGGCCGGCGTTGCTGATTCCCGCGAGGGCGAGAACCGTGCCGAGCTTTTCGTTCGGCCCGCGTTGCTCCCTGGACATGACGCCACCCCTCGACCCCAGACGGCCGCCACGACGCCGGGCATAGGCGTGCGGCATTCGTAAACACAGCGTAGTTCGCCGCATCCCGACCGTTAAGGGGCGGAGTTCCGTATGGCGGGATTGTTGTGGGAACAGACGGATGGCCGACAGATGGCGTAGTGGCGTCGGCCGGTCCGGTCCCGGACGGCGATCGCGGGGGCGCTCGCGGAGCGCCTCGGGGCGCGTGCCCCGGTCGTGTGGCCGTGCGCCCGGCCGTGCGCTCTCGCCCGGTCGGGTGGGGGAGCGCTTCCATGAGTCCTGCGTGGGTCGGCCCACTCGGCTGTGGACCGGTGGGCTGGGGGATACCGTCGCCCCATTCCCCGCGGGCGGCGGACGGTTCCGGGAGGCGAAGAGCGCCTCCCGGACTGCCGAAGATCAGCGGCGCGGTGTCCGCGCCGTCGAGAATGGCCGAATGACGACGGTCCGCGAATCGGTGCAACTGGCTCATGCCAGGGGCGCATTCGCGTTTGCGTGCGCGCCCCCGCAGCCCCCTCCGCGCGCGGTTGTCGTGGCAGCATGTTCCTCCACTGAACCGACGTGGAGGCGCCGATGCGATGGCTGGTGGGCTGGAGCAGTGTCGCCGCGAGCTTCGGACCGACGGGCACGGCCGGCGCCGTGGGCAGCCCGACCGCCGAGGGGCGCACGGTGCACCCGGTGGGCGCACAACTGCTGTGGGGTGACCCCGATCCGCTGTGGGCGGTCGGCGACTGGCGCCCCGACGAGGTCCGCGTGATCGGCATCGACGCGCACACCCGCCTTGCCGTCCTGGGGTGTTGCGCCGCGAGCGACGAGGAGCTGAGGGTCGGGCTGCTCACCGCGCGCGGGGGCGCGCTGCGCCATCTCACCGCCTGGGCCGGCAGCTACACGGCCGTGGTGCAGGTCGGCCGCCGGATCACCGTGACCGGCGATCTGGCGGGCGCGCGGCCGGTGTTCCACACCCCGTGGGCGGGCGGCACGGCGTACGCGACGGCCGCCCTGCCCCTCGCGGACCTCATCGAGGCCCAGCTCGACATCGGGCATCTGGCGGCGCTGCTCGCGTGCCCGGAGACCCCCGAGGCGCTGCGCGACTCCACACCGTACGAAGGGGTGAAGCGGGTGCCGCCCGGACACTCCCTGATCCTGCGCGAGGGTTCGCGCGAGATCACCGGGTACGAGGCGGTGGCCTCGCTCGCCGTCGCCGCGGCGGAGATCGAGCCGCGCCGGGCCGTGGAGGGCGTACGGGACGCGCTGATCGACGCCGTACGGGCCCGGCTCACCGCGCCCCGGCACGCACCGGAGTCGCCTCTTCCGGATCCGGGGCCCGTACCCGGCATGGGACCGGCCGAGCGGCGGGCGGCCCGGGGCGGCGGCCCGGCGCCCGGCATCGGGGCGGACCTGTCGGGCGGCAGCGCCTCCGGAACGCTCGCGCTGCTCGCGGCAGGTCTGCCGGGGGTGCCCGGGACGATCCTCGGGCACGGCACGGGCGCGGGGGAGCGGCTGCTCGCCGTCACGTTCAACGACCTCACCGCGCCGGGGGGACCGGACCGGGAGGACGAGCTGGAACGGGCCCGGGCCATCGCGTCCGACCCGCGGCTGCACCACGTGGTGGTGGCAGCGGGCGAGGAGGCGCTGCCGTACGCGGAGCTGGACGGGCCGCTGACCGACGAGCCCGGCCCCTCGCTGGTCGTCGCGGACCGGCACAGGCGGCGGCTCGCGGGCGGCAGCGCGGACCACTTCACGGGCCTGGGAGCCCGTCAGGTCCTGGACGCGCACCCGGCGCGGCTCGCCGATCTGCTGATGGACCGGCGGCGCAGATCGCTGCTCCGCCCGGTGACGGCGCTCGCCAAGGCCACCGGAACGTCGGCGGGTTCGTTGCTCGTCCCGCTGACGGTCTACCGAGCCGCGCGCCGGCTCGCGCGCACCCCGTACCGCGCCGGCGTCGAGGAGGCCGCGGCGCGGCTCCTGGAGGCGAACCGGCCGGGACCGGGGTCCTTCGTCGGTCCGGTGGAGGCGTCGCTGTCCGCGCTGACCTGGTCGCGTCCCGGCCCGGCGGCGCGGTGGCTGACAGGAGAGGCGCTGGCTGAAGTATCGGTTCGCCTGACCCGGGCGGCGACACTGCCGACGTCGGTGCAGCGTCCGGGAGAGGCACGCGCGCGTGCGGCGCTCGCCCGGGCGGCGGCCGACCACCGGGTCCTGGAACAGGCGGCCGAGATCCGCGGCCAGCGGCTGCACGCGCCGTTCCTCGACAACCAGGTCGTACGGGCCTCCCGCGACCTCCCCGAATCGCTCCGGGTCCAGCCGGGAGCCCGGGCCTCGGTCCTGCGTACGGTCCTCGCGGGCGCGGGCGTCCACGACCTCCCGCCCGGCTGGGGCACACCGAACCCGGCGGTCCCGGCCGCGGCCACCCGCGCGGGCCTGCGCGCCGCGCTCCCGCACCTGATGGCCCTCTTCGACGCCCCGCTCCTCGCCGACGCGGGCCTGATCGAGGCCCGGGTGGTCCGCAAGGCCCTCCACGCGGCCGCCGACGGCGACCCGGTCCCCCTGGACGGCCTCGCCGACCTGATCTCCACCGAACTCTGGCTCCACCGCCTCCTCGCCCGCCGCGGCACCTGCTGGACGGGCACGGCGGCCCCCCGCCGCCGCCAGGCCGTGGTGGGGCCACTGGTCCCGGAGAGCAGGCGATCACTGCCGGCGTGAGGGAGCGGGGGCGGGCGGGGACGAAACGTGACAGCACGCTCGTTCGAGTGAACGTCATCCAGACCTCGCCCGTGCCGGCGGCATACGCTGAGATCGTCGCACCCGAGCGAAGGAGGTCCGTCATGGCGATGGCGCTGCCGATTCCGGGGGACGAGTTCCCCGAGGGCGAGCCGGACCGTGAGGGTGCGAGTGTCCAGGAGACCTTCGAGCTGTTCAGTGCCGAAGCCCCCAAGGGCTGGCGCGTGGAGCTGATCGAAGGGGAGATCTACGTGGTACCTCCGGCCAACGGGCAGCACGAGGAGATCGTGTCGGAACTCAGCGGGCAGTTCCGGGATCACGACAAGCGCACCGGCCGCTACACCGGAATCGGCTTGTACCTGCCGGGTGCCTCCGATCCGATCCACGTCATCCCCGACTTGGTCATCGCCCCCAAGGGAAGCTTCGACGACCAGCAGGAGTGGCATTCTCCGGAGCCCGTCCTCCTCGTCGCCGAGGTCACCTCCTCTTCCACAGCGGTCCGTGACCGGGACCTGAAGATCCGTGGCTACGCCCGCGCCGGTATTGCGGTTTACCTGTTGATCGACCGCGAGGCGGGCGAGGCGGTCGTCTGCTCCGACCCCGAGGACGACGACTACACGCGCAAGTCCGCCCACAGGCTGGGACTCTCCGTGCCGCTGCCCCACCCCCTCGGCTTCGCGCTCGACACCTCCGAGTTCTGACTGCTCGCGCCGCGCCAGGAGAAACTCCGAGGCGCACCGCACCGCCCCCGGGGACAATGGCGCGCGTGCGGTATCTGATCCTCGGCTCCACCCTCGCGCTCGACGCCGACGGCACGCCCCTCCCCCTGGGGGGAGCCCGGCTGCGCGCGCTGCTCGCCGCGCTCGCGTCACGTGCCGGGCGGGCCGTCACCGTCCCCGAGCTGGTCGACGACGTGTACGGCGACGAACCCCCGCACGACGCCCCGGCCGCCCTCCAGGCCCTCGTCGGACGCCTGCGCCGTGTGCTGGGCAGGGAGGCCGTCGAGTCCCTGCCCGGCCCCGGATACCGCCTCGCCGCGAGACCGGACGACATCGACCTGTACGTATTCGAGCAGCACGTCCGGGACGCGGGCGTACGCCTCGACGCCGGCGACCCCGAGAGCGCCGCCGCATTCCTCCGTACCGCCCTCGCCCTCTTCCGCGGCCCGGCGCTCGTGGACCTGCCCGCCCACGCGCGCTTGCGCCCCGAGGCGCAGCGGCTCGCGGCCCTACGGCAGCGCGTGGAGGCCGACCTGAGACGCGGTGCCGTCGAGGGACTCGTACCGGAGCTGTCCGAACTCACCGGCGCGTACCCGTACGACGAGGGCTTCCGCGCCCAACTGGTGCGCGCCCTGCGGGCCGAGGGCCGACAGGCCGACGCGCTCGCCGCGTACGAGGACGCCCGCCGCACACTCGCCGAGGGCCTCGGCGCCGACCCGGGCGCCGAACTCACCGCGCTCCACCGGGAGCTGCTCCGGCCGGCCGCTCCCCCGCCCCCGCCGCCGCGCGAGACCGGGAACATCCGCCGCCGCCTGACCTCCTTCGTCGGCCGGGAACCCGAACTCGCCGCCCTCCGCGCCGACCTCGCCCGCTCCCGTCTCGTCACGCTCACCGGCCCGGGCGGTTCCGGCAAGACGCGCCTCGCCGAGGAGGTCGCCCTCGCTCTGCAGGCCGGGACGCCTTCACCTGCGCCCGGCGCACAGGCCGTGACGGCGCCCGGCGCACAGGCCGTGACGCCTTCACCGGCGCCCGGCGCACAGGCCGTGACGGCGCCCGGGGCACAGGCACCGAGCCCCCCGGGCCCCCCGCTCGGGACGACCGAACCGCCCCCAGCGACCCCGGGCCCTCCGCCGCGGACGGTCTCGGGCCCCCCGGCCCCGGCGGTCGAACCGGCTCCGATGGCCCCAGGACCCCCGACGCGGACCGCGCCGGGCCCTCCGACGCGGACGGTCTCGGGCCCCCCGGCCCTGGCGGCCGAACCGGGGCCCCTGGCCCCGGTGGTCGCCCCGGTCCCGGCGGCCCCGTCGGAGGTCCTCGAAACCCCCCTGCCCGCCTGGCTCGTCGAACTCGCGCCGCTCGACGATCCCACCGCCGTGCCCGGAGCCGTCCTCTCCGCCCTCCGGCTGCGCGAGACCCACCTGATCACCCGCGAGGGGCAGCCGCTCCACGACGACCCCACCGACCGTCTCGTCGAACACCTCGCGCCCCGCTCCCTCCTCCTCGTCCTCGACAACTGCGAGCACGTCGTCGACGCCGCCGCCGCCCTCGCCGAGACCCTCCTCACCCACTGCCCCCACCTGCGCGTCCTCGCCACCAGCCGCGAGCCTCTCGGCGTTCCCGGCGAAACGGTCCGCCCCGTCGAACCCCTGCCGCCGGAGCCGGCCCATCGCCTCTTCGCCGAACGCGCCCGCGCCGTACGCCCCGACCTCGATCTCGACGGCACCAGCACCGGCACCGGCGGCACCGGCACCGGCGGCACCCGCGGCCCCGGCCCCGGCCCCGGCCCCGGCACCGGCCCGGGCGACGGCACCAGCACCGGCAC
>NZ_JBHUYJ010000130.1:0-19022 GCF_042668715.1 Streptomyces sp. NPDC057271 | reverse complement strand
CTGCGGGAGGGCATTCCTGCCGCCCGCGGCTTCGACCCCGCCTTCCAGCGCCCGGCGGTGGCCCGGAACCAGGTGTGGGAGGGGGACCACAAGCAGGCCCCGCTCGTCGTGGCGATGCCCGACAAGAAGCTGTCGAAGGTGTGGGTGACCTGGTTCGAGGACCGCGGCACCAGCTATGTGATGGGCTGGGCGGTCACCGCTGGCTCCGCGCACCGCGGCTCGGTCCTGGCGGCCGTACGGGCGTCGGTCCTGCGGGAGGATCCTTACGGGCCGGCCGGGGGACTGCCACACCTGGTACGGGTCGACGGCGGCGCCGACTTCCTGTCCAAGACCGTCCGGCGGGCCTTCGGGCTTCTTGGCGTCCCGGTGCACCGGGTGCGCAGCGCCCGCCACAAAGGCGGGATCGAGCGGCTGAACCGCACCAGCATGACCCGCTTCTTCGCCGACCTGCCCCGCTACACCAAGGCGCCGCTGCTCGATCACCGCCGTCGCGTCGGCGAGACGGACCCGCCGCTGGCCTTCGAGGCCTTCGTGGAGCGCCTGGGGGAGTGGGTCACCGAGCACAACACCCAGCATGTGGTGAAGCGCACCGGGTTGACGCCGCTTGAGGCGTGGCTGGCCGACCCCACCGAGATCCGTCCCGAGCCCACCCCGGCCGAGCTGCGCGCGTTCATGCTGGAGAGCGACCATAGGCCCCGGAAGATCACCAGTCACGGCGTGGAGTTCGCTGGCCGCTGTTACATGCCGGAGAACGGTGTCGGCCGGATCGGGGTCGAGGTGCGGGTGCGGTGGATGCCGCACCACAGCCACGAGATCGACCTGTACACCTTCCGCGGGGACCGCTACCTGGGCCGGGCGTTCCTCAGCGACGAGGCCACCGAGGAACTGCGCGCCAAGGTCCTTGCCGACCGCCAGGAGCACAGCGCTGAACTGCGCCGGGCCTTGCAGCGCTCCAGTGAGCGCAAACGCGACCGATATCTGCCGGCTACCGAACCCCAACTGCCCGTCCAGGCGACCCGCATGACCAAGGAAGAGGCGCTCGCCGAACTCGCGGGCACCAGCCGGTCAGCGCCTGCCGCGCCTCGCCGGCGCGCAGAGCCGTATCAGCCCTTGACGCCCGTCCCGGCCGGCTGGGTACGCCCCGGCCAGGCCACCGCCCCCGCCGATCCGTCTTCGGAGGACGCATGACCACCACCGCCGCCACTTCTGCCGCGCCGTCCCAGCCGCCCGAATCGGGGCCGTCGCGCCGTCCGGATCTGCGCCCGCAGTTCTTCCTCGGCCTTGAGGACTCCTCACTGGTCGCCACCGACACGCTGCTGCAGATCAAGGACACCGTCGTCGACACCGTCGAATCGCGGGCCATGTCGGTGATCTACGGCGACGCGGGGCTGGGGAAGAGTTTCGGCACCCGGGCCACGATCCAGGAGATGAACCCGGATCTGATCCTCCCGCTGGACTTCGCCCGCTCCCGCCCCGGGCCGAAGGACCTGCGCGAGGAGCTGTTCCACCAGATGAATCTGTCCTGCAAGATGCCGGGGACGCCGACCGCGTTCGACAAACTGCTGCGCGAGACGCTGCCCCGGCGCCCGTATGTGATCGTGTGCGACGAGGCCCAGCAGTACCGGCGGGAGAACTTCGAGTTCCTGCGCAAGCTGTGGGACACCTGCGACCCCAAGCCCGCCATCCTCTTCGTCGGCGGCCGGGAGGCGTACGAGACGCTGCAGAGCGATCCGGCGCTGGCCTCGCGGATCTACATCCGCCTGGAGATCCTGGCCATGACCGAGGACGAGGTCCTCAAGACCGTGCCCGACTCCCACCCGGTGTGGAGGGGCGCGGACGAGGCGCTGCTGAAGCGGGTCGACACCCAGTACGCACTCGGCTCCTTCCGGGAGTGGGCGAAGGTCACCAAGCACGTGATCAAGGGCATGGAGCACCTGGGGGCCGACAAGGTCGACGACCGGGTCGTGGACTGGGCCCTGAAGCGATGCTGATGACCACCCCGCCTGTGCCGTCGGTCGTCTGGGGCGCGGCCGCCGCAGCCGAGCCCTTCGCCGTCATGGCAGACGCGGCCCCGTCCGGCCTGCACTTCCTCGACACCCCAGGTGTGCGCACCCTGCTCACCCCGGGCCGCCGATGCCTGGATTCGCCGCGCCCTGGCTCTCAAGCCGCGGATCGTCGTGGTCGAGGACGCCCACCGGCTGTCGGCATCCTGCTTCGAGTACCTGCGTTTCCTCCACGACGACCTCCCCCAGGGGCTGTGTGTGGTCCTGATCGCCCAGGCGCGCGGCGAACGCTCCTTGCGCGCCCAGCGGATGCTCGCCACCCGCACCGCCAGCTGGCCCTACATCTGGCCGCTCACCCGCGACCAGGTCCCGCAGGCACTTCCCGCGCTGCACCCGCTGTGGCAGAGCGTCGCGCCCGACGACCTCAAGGCGCTGGACGCCCGCCTCGCCGATGGTTGTCTGCGCCGCTGGGTCGTGCTGACCCTTCACACCCAGCGGGCGTTGGCTGCCACCGGAGCAAGCAAGCCCGACTGGGACATGCTGCAGGCCGTGGCCGACCGGGTCGACGGCGGACGTCGCCCATGACCGCATCCACACTTCCTCCCACCCCCGCCCCCGCTCCTGCTTCACGGGCCGCTACACCGCCGGCGGCCCCGGCGGCGCGGCCGGTGAGGCTGCTGCTGGACGGCGACGACGACCACGCGGTGCACCGGGCCGCCTACCAGTGGGCCGATCCCGCCCAAGGGCGGATCACCGTCGATCCCACCCCGCACACCACCAGCCCGGCCTACCTCGCACTGGACGTACTGCGCTCCATGGGCCGCGACGGATTCTCCCGGCCCGAGGCCGAGCGGATGTCCACCGACCCGGCCTGGCGGGCGGTGACCTGCTGGACCCTGGCCTGTGGCCTTGACGAGGTCATCGTGCTGCGCGCCCATCGCCTCACGGTGGAGCGGCTGTGCCGCCTGGCCGCGTGGTGCGCGGACACCGGTATCCGCCTGACCCTCCTGGCCCATGCTCCGGAGCAGACCGATTTCCAGCGTCTGCTCGAACGCCTCACGGCCGCCGGGCTGGCGGACGTGGTGACCGTACGCGGCACGGCTCCTGTCCTCGAGGAGATCGGTCCGGCCGCCGTCGGCCGCCGCATCGGTTCGCCCCCGCGCGATCACGTCTACCCGCTGCCGACGGGGCCCCGTAGCGGTGTGGCCGCGTTCCGCGCGGACTGCTGGCGCCGTCAGAACGCCACCGACTTCGCCCACACCGACGGCCAGTACCGCGCCGGCTACGCCGCCGCCCGCACCTGGCTGGCCCGCCTGCCGGCCCAGCCACCCCAGCTGGAGGCAACCGAACCCGCTGCCGGCCCGGCCGGGCCCACCCCCTTCAGCCTGCAAGAGGCCGAGGCCTTGCGGCTGTTCCTGGCCCGCCTGACCGTCTCAAGTCCCAGCGCCGCGCACACCGTGGCCCGCGTGCGCGGCGCCCAGGCCGGCTTTCTTACCCGCTCGGTGCTGCTCAACGTGCCCGACGACCTCACCAGCCGCGCGGGCCCCGGCATCACCACCGTGCCCCTCACCCCGCGCGTCGTGCACACGATCACCGTGCGCTTGCCCAACCCACTGCGCGCCGCCGCTATCGCGGCCCTGTTGTGCACCGGCACCGACAAGTCGCTGCTGTCGATGACCCAGATAGCGAGCGTCGACGAGGACGGCACCAACGTGGCCATCGACCGCGACTCGCGGATCAACATCGGCGAACCTCCCGGGCCCCGGCACCTGTACGCGATCCCGCCCCGCGCCCGCCCCCTGCTGCACGCTGCCGTCGAATTCCGCCGCCGCACCCCGCGCACTGCCGACAATCACGGCCTGTTCGCGAACTGCTTCGGCACCACGCCACGCTTCGAAGCCCTCATCGCCGACGCCGGCCTCCCGATCCCCGCTCTGGCCAACCCCCATTCCGGGGACGACTGGCACACCGCCGCCCGCTGCTGGCACCTGCACACCACCACCCCGCCCGCCCCCGACGTCCTGCCGCGCCCTGTGGAGTTACGCCCGTGACCGACCAGACGCCGCCGCCCGACGGCACGTCCGCGGTCGCGTTCGACCTGAAGTTCTGGCGGACACGCGCCGCAGAGTGCCGGCTCACCGACGAGGACCTGACCGTGCTGACCGGCGTCCCCACCGCCGACTGGGACAGCCACCTCACTCCGCGCACCCTCCACGCCGAGGCCCTGTTCATCCTCGCCCGCGCCCTGAACACCTCCGCGGAATCCCTCCTGCGCCAGCCCGCACCGAACCGCCGTCCCGCCCCGAGAGCGGCCGACCACGCCACCGTGCTGCACGCCGCCCTGCTCGAAGCCGACCGCATCCACCCCGACGACCTGGCCTCCGCCCTGGAATGGACCCCGCACCGCCTGGGGCGCGCCGCCACCGCCCTGGCCGCACACCTCGAGCAGCCCAGCAGCCCGCACCGGCTCGTCCACGCCGACACCACCATCCACCTGACCTGCGTGCCCGACCTGCTTGACCCGGGGCAGCGGCAGAACCTGCACAACTGCGGCCACACCACCGCCTCCCTCGCCCCCGGCGAGGCCGCCGCCCTGACCCGCCTGCTGCACCACACCGCCCGTGGCCTTACCCCCGACCTGCCCGCCGAGCAGATCCCGCGTCTGGCCAACCGGCGGCTGCTCGCCCTTTCCGGCGAACAGCCGGCTGCCCACCCGGACGTGTTGTTCGCCCTCGGTCTGGCCGCCCGCCCCCTCACGGACGCAGAGGCCGCCGCAGACGGCTGCGCGTCGGTGCCCACTGCTGACCCGACACCACCACCCAGGCCGCGATGATGCCGATGCCTCGTACGACCACCGTGCCCGCCACCACCATCGGAGCGTGGAAGCCCACATGGTCACCCGGCCACACCAGCCCCGGCCTGCCCCCGCTTACCGTGGTGCACGACCCACACGACGACTACGCCTTCATGGCCGCCGCGCTGGCCGCCCACACCCCCGCGCGGGGCCGCATCACCGTCCACCCCACCCCGGTGGCGAGCGCACCAGCTTCCCTGGCCCACGACCTGCTGCGCAGCATGGGTAAACACCTCCCGCCGGCCGGCAGTGAGGACGGCACCTACTGGAGTGGCAACACCGAGACCGCCTGGCGCGCGGTCGCCGCCTGGATATCCGCGCTGCGCATCGGTCATGTCGTCGTCACCCGGGCCCATCGCATCAGCTCCCGGCACTTCGAGCACCTCTTCGCCCTGCGAGAGCTCACCAGAATCCGGCTGACCCTGCTGTGCCACGGCCCGTTGCCGCCCGCCCTGGCCACCGCGCTCGCCGCCCTCCCGCATGAAGCGGTGCACACCCTGGCCGCGGCCCGCCGCGCCGTGGCCGCTCCCGCGCCTGCTCCACCGCCGGCCGCCGGCCGGTTCGCGTGGTGGGAGGCAAACGGGCAGTTCCCGCCCGACGAGGGCGAGCCGTGCTTCCTGCTGCCCACCCGCCGTACGCCCGGCCGCGGCCACATCGAGGCAGCGGCCCGCCGCCTGGGCCGTACGGTGCTCCCGCTGCCTGCTGCCGGCCGCTTCCCGCCCGAGCCCGACGAGCCGACCGCGCTCCTCGCGCACCGACTACACGCGCGCATCGCCCATCCCGTCCACGCCGCGGCGCTGGCGGTGCGGGTTTTCGCCGCCCAGACGGACCTCCCGGCCCGAACGGGCCGTGGCCGGGAGATGCGGACACCGTCCTGGGCAGTGGACTTGCTCGAGGCAGCCTGCCACTTCGGGCAGCTGGAGGGCCGTGCGGACAACACTTCCACGCCCCACCTCAGGTCCTGGGACCACGCGGCTGTGACAGAAGCAGCCCACGCCTGCGGCCTGTACGAGCACCAGGAACCGGGCCCGAAGCGGCACTTGGCTGCGCCCACCTCGCGTTCCAGGCGGCCAGCCGCCGCGCACAGCAGCGCGGGCGGCACACCCACGCCGAGCCGGGCAGCATGAGGCCTGCATGAACCCAACCAGCCCGCATACAAACAGGAGTAGACGATGGCCGAGCCAGGAACAGAACTCTTCGAAGCGATCCGCCGCGACCACCGCGGCGGCGACAGGCTGCCGAGGTCCCTGGCCACCCGGCACGGCGTGCCCCGTCAGACGGTTATGGAGGCGATCTCGACCGTGCTGCCGCTGTCGCATTCCCTCCCGGCGGACGAGGAGGAGCTGGACCAGGCCCGTCAGCTTCTGGATGCGCTGCTGGCCGAAGACCAGGCCAAGGCGCCCGCCGAACGCCGCTCGGCCTTCGACCTGTATGAGGAGCTGAGCCTTCGCACCAGCAGACTTCCGCTGTCCTACCGGTGGGTGTGGGAGTACATCACCGCTCGCCGCTCCCAGCACGCTTCCGACACCTCACCGGAACTACACGAGCAGGCCTGGGCAGGCAACGTCCCCTCCGACATGCCGAGCTTCGTCACTTACCTGATCACCAGTGCGGTGCGCGACCTGGCTGAGCTGAAGATCGAAGGGACGCTGCCGGCCGCCGATGGCGTCGAGCTCGGCATGGTCTCCCTCGGCAACGCCGCGGCCCGGATCAACCAGGCCCTGTACGAGTTCGCGCTGGTCGGACTCAGGGCCGGCCTTTCCTATGCCCAGATGAGCGCCTTCACCGGCATCCCCGAAGACGACCTGACGAAGCAGGTCAAGGACTACCACCGCCTCATGACGACCTGAGCAGCCCCCGTCGCCGGCCGCGACGGAGTCGGCTGTGGACCGACGGGTGTGGGGCTTGCGGTGGGCGCACTCTGGCGGCGGGCGGTGAACGCGGCACGGTCCTGCGGGGCGGTCGAAGACCGGCCCTGCCAGACCGTCGTAGGCGCGCGGATGACCAGGTGGCGGCCAGGGCGGGCGTCTTCGACACGCCGGCAGTGGGCAACTACGGCTCCCAGCGCACCACCGCGGCCCGTGCCGAATCCCAGCGGCGCTCGGGCGCGTTCGTTGAGCTCGGCCACGACCCGTACGCCGCGGGCCGGTAGGGGCGGATGCCGGAGCGCAGGGAACTGCGGACCGCCCGGCCGGACGGACGCGGGAGTGGCCTCGCCCTCGACCACGGTTCTGGCCCCCCCGGCTGTCCGGTGTCCGCAGCCCCCGGTACGACGCCAACAGTCCACGGTGACCGTAGACACGACGGTGACGGCGTACCCGGAGAAGACCGAGACACACCACCACATGCCCGTACTTGATTGAGACGTCAGCTCACTTGCCCGGTGATCTCCGAGACTGCCCGAACATCACAGAGAACAGGACAGCATCCTCCTCCCGCTCGATCTCACCCCACACGCAATAATCCGGGTGGGTTAAAAAATGAGTTAAATATTGGGGGAAGTCTGCTAGCGTTCGAGGCGGAGGTGGAGCCGTATGGCAACCGAGGAAGAGTTGTTCGCGAACATCGACGCCCTGCTGGAGGAGGAGCCCCAGCTCCCGCCCCCGGCGGAGCGCGCCCGGCTGCGGGAGGCCGCCGGCATCACCCAGGCCCGCCTCGCGACCGCGCTGAAGACCACGACGCAGACGGTGAAGAACTACGAGAACGGCCGCTCAGAGCCGAAGTCCCCGCGCCTGGAGGCGTACCAGCGGCTGCTGCAGGGCTGGGCGGCGAAGTACCCCGCCCACGGTGCTCCCGCCGCCCCGGCCCCGGTCGCCGCGCCGCAGCCGGAGGTTCCGAAGGCGTTCACCGGGCCAGCCGCCCCCGAGTCGGAGACCGCCGCGTCCGTCCAGGCCGCGGCCGAACGTCCTGCCTGTCCGGCCGCGATGTCGCGTCGCCCGGCGGCGAAGAAGGCCGCCGCGCCCGCGCTGGACCCGCGGTTCCCGCACGGTCCGCTCGCCGTGCTGGACGGCGACGGCTCCGCATACGGCACGGGCGGCATCGTCCTCGACTGCCCGGCCACGACGGTGCCGGAGCTGGTGGAGTGGACGCTCAACGAGTCTGGCCTCGGTGCCGCGAAGCTCAACCGCCACGGCAAGGACAGCGACCCGCTGATCGTGCTCACCGCCTCGGCCGCCGTGAAACTGGGGCTGCCGGAGCGCCTGGAGGGCCACGAGCAGCGCCGCTCCCTGCGGCTGCCCGAAGATCACCCGGTCGTCAAGCAGGTCGCGAAGGCGAAGTGGCAGCTCACACAGCGCGGGTTCGGCCCATGGGCGCGGATCTACCGCAAGGCGCAGGGACGCGACCGGCAGTGCGTGCAACTCGCCATCCTGCCCTGGGACGCACTCGATGAGCGGTCCTGGCCCGGCGTCTCCGAGATGGAGCCGGCCGACATCGCCCGCGTCCTCGGTGTCTACGCCCAGAGAGTCATCACCCCGCGCGGCTCCACGGCCGTCTCCGGGCTGGAGCTGATGACCGCACTGCGCCCGCCCACGCGCGCCGTGCGCGACGAAGCGACCGGGAACTGGGTCAGTGGCCACAACCCCGGCTCGCTGGGAACGGAGCCGATGGACCCGGCGCCGCCGGAGGCCACCCCGGAGCACCCCGTCGTCGTGAACTCCGGCTGGACCAGCGGCTTTCTGAACGAGGAGGCGTACCAGTGGGTGCGGCCGGTGGACCTGCTCACCGATGAGGAGTGCACCCTGCCCTTCGCAGTCGGCCTGGACCTCAACACCGCCTTCCTCGCCGCAGCGGCCCGCCTGGCTGTTGGCCTGTCCGCGCCCGACCACTTCCACAACCCGAAGTTCAACCCGAAGATCCCCGGCTCCTGGCTGGTCGACCTCTCCCACATTGAGCTGGACCCGCGTCTCCCGTCGCCGTTCACCCCGGACGGCACCCGCCCAACAGGCCCGGCCTGGTACCAAACCCACACCGTCGCCTACGCCCAGGAGCTGGGCTTCAACGTGGCTCCGATCGAGGCGTACCTGCGGCGCGAGACCGGCGCGTACCTGGACCCGTGGCACGACCGGCTCAAGAACGCGTACGTCGACACCCTCGCCGACCTCGGCATCACCAGGGACCTGGACGACCGGGCCTTCCTTGCCGCTATGGAGCAGCACAAGCAGGTCGATCCGGCCCTGACCGCCGTGCTGGCCGCCATCAAGGCGACCGTGAAGGGCGGCGTCGGCAAGCTCAGGGAGCGCCCGCAGGGCAAGAACTATAAGGACGGGGACCGATGGCCGGCCCTGGAACGGCCGACCTGGCGCCCGGACATCCGTGCCGCCGTCATCAGCAAGGCCCGGGTCAACATGCACCGCAAGCTCAACAACATGGCGAAGATGACGGGCCTGTACCCGCTCGCCGTACTGTCCGACTGCGTCGTCTACCCGAGCCCCGGCGACAGCCCGCTCGCCTTCCTCCCCTACGCGGCCTCCGGCAAGCCCCAGCCCGGCGGCTTCCGCCTCGGGCCCACCCCCGGCCTGGCGAAGCTGGAAGGCGTCCAGTCGATGCTGTGGGCGGTCGACCTGATGGAGCAGGGCCTCAACCCCGCCCGGCACATCAAGGGCGGTGACGCCGTCTTCGACGAAGGCGAGTAAGGCCGCGAGCCAGCCGACACCGACATGGCGCCGCCCCAGCCCCAGGCCGACGAGGACACTGAACCGCACCGAAGGAGCCGTAACCGATGAACACCCCCGACGCCCTGCCCCCGCAGTGGCCCATTCCTACCGCACCGCCCACCCATGATCCGGTGCTGTTCGCGCGAGCGATGCGGGACATGCGCCTGACCTGGCGCGCACGCGGTGTCCTGGCCGAACTCGCCACCGGCTACACCTCCGGGCAGGAGCCCACGGTCAGCGAACTTGTCTCCCTCACCCGCGACGAGCGCCTGGCCGCTGAGGGACGCGACGCCTTCCGCAGAGCGGTCGGCGAGCTGCGCAGCCTCGGCTACCTCTCACCCCACGCCACCACGGCCTCCGGTGTGGGCGATCGCCTGGCCGTGGACCTTGCCCCGGCTGCTGACGCCCGCCTGATCCCCCAGCGTTACGGCCACCGCCCGTTCACGGACGGGAGCTGACCAGTGGTGGGGGAGATCGAGGACGCTATCGAGCGGGCCGACTCGGAGGCGTTCACCCGGGAGCCGCCCAAGGGCCTGAAGGCCCGTATCAACTTCCTGGTGGGGCAGCTGAAGACGACCAAGGCCGTCGCGACGGAGATCGGGGTCAGCCAGCGCTCGGTGGAGCGTTATCGCACCGGCGAGCGCAAACACCCGCCCAAGGACATCGCCGACCGGATCGAGACGGCCGTACGCGCCCGCTGGCAGCCGAAGGTCCGAGGGCGCCGCCGCAAGCAGGCTGCCACCAGCACCGGCATCACCGTGGAGACCCGGGCCCGGTTCGGCTACACCGCGCCCGTCGGCACCACCGACGACGGCCGGATGCGCCGCCTGACCGTCCACCTCCCCCCGGCCTACGCCCGCCGCCTGTTCGACGCCCAGCAACAAGGCGCCACCGACCAGCAGATGCGCGACATCGTCGCCCAAGGACTGCAGGAGGTGTACTTCAAGGACGGCGGACGCCGCGCCACAGGCCTCGAGGTCGCCTTCACCGACATCGACTATTTCGACGTTTCATTCTGAGACGCGAACGCTGCCTGTGTGCCGAAAGCACGGTAGCTGTCCTCAGGAGGCGATCACGGATCCACGCGGCGGGGACTGCCGGACGCAGGCGCACTACTTCGCCGCCTTCGCGGTGCCGGGCGGCGAGACGCTCACCGGGCAGCAGGAGGAACCGGAGCGGGCAGCCTCCGAGGTCGTGCTGCTGGCTGGCCGCCGCACAACATCGAGGCGGCTGCAGACGGGAAGAGACCGGCGTGGCCCTGGTACCGGAGGGCCCGCCGCACGCTGCGAGTGGTGTGGCGGCAGGACCCGGCGGCCGCTCACCGCCTGACCGTGGGGCAGTGCGATGTCCAGCAGGTCGCCATGAACCAGGCCTTGCGGACGATCCTGTCTGCTCACCGGTTCTGGATCGCCGACGGCCCACTGGGCGAGGCTCCCCTCGTCCTCGGGCTCACCTGCCCCGACGGGTGAGCCCGAGGCGGGCTGTGAGCAGCGGTTGTGGCGGGTGGGCAATGATGCCGACCTTCATCGGGACGCGGCTGCTGCTGGGGGAGCTGGTGGTCATTGTGCGGTGAACCCGGCGCAGGTGATGTAGCGCTGTGAGCCGTCGCCGACGGACCAGACCACGGTGTATGTGCCGGGCGGGTAGTGAGCGACGGCTCCTGTGAAGTCTCCGGGCCAGACCACGGTGGCCGGAGTGTCGGACTGCACGGTTGTGCGTGCCAGGCGTGAGGTGCCGTCGGGCATGTAGGTGCGGGCCAGGACAGGCATCTCGGTCTGTACGGGTTCGATGTTGCCGTACTTGTTGCGCAGGGTGAGTTCCACTGCGTCTCCGGCCCGGACGTCGCCGGGGGCGATGTACTGCCACGCTCCGTCGACTTCTGCCTCCTTCTGGGGCGCGCAGTCCAACTGGTCCGGCAGGTAAATGAACGGCGGGGGCTGCGACGGGGAGGGGGACGCCAGAGACGGCGTGCGGGTTTCCTCGGAAGCGACCGAGGGCGTAGAGGGGGAGGGGGACGGTGACACGGTGTGGCGGGACTCTCCGCTGCGGGTCGGCTCCGCCGCGGGCGGGGCGCTGAGGGCCTTCTTCTGGCTGCTGGGCAGCGCCGTTTCCTGGCTCTGCTCGGGTTTGGAGGCTGACGATGCGGCGATTGCTCCGCCGATGCCGCCCGCAACAGCCGCGACGGCAACGACCGCGGCCAGGAGCTTGACGCGGCGGTTCCGGGCAGCGGTGGGCCAGGTGGCGTCGTCCTCGGGCGGCAGGTCCCAGTGGGCGCTCACCAGATCGGCAACCAGCGTCGGCTGCTCCTGAGCGCGTGGGGCGGCGGCTGTGGCCTGCGCGGCGAGCAGCACGGTACAGGCGTCGCGGAGCTCGGCGGCGGTCGGCCGTGCGTCGGGTTCCTTGGCGAGTGCCTGCACCACCAGCGGTAGCAGGGCCTCAGACATGCCCTCAAGGTCTGGCTCGGTGGAGAGAATGCGGAAGGCCACGGCATCGGGGGCGCCGGTGCCAAAGGGGAGGCGGCCGGTGGCGGCGTAGGCGATCACGGCTCCCCAGGCGAATATGTCCCCTGCGGGGCTCACTTCACCTGCGCGGTAGTGCTCCGGACTGATCCAGCCGGGAGTGCCGGTCATCACCCCGGTGCGGGTCACCGAGGTGCCGTCCAGAAGGTGGGCGATGCCGAAGTCCAGCAACCGGGGGCCGGCCGGGGCGAGGATGACGTTCTGGGGTTTCACATCCCGGTGGATAATGCCCGCCTCGTGCACTGAGGCGAGCGCGGCCGCGGTTCCGGCGGCCAGCGCGTACAGACGGGCCCCGTCCAGGGCGCCGCCCGCGGCCAGGTGTTGGTCAAGGGTGGGGCCGGGCACAAAGGGAGTGGCCAGCCACGGAACGGGGCCGTCGGTGTCGGCATCATGGACGGGCACCAGACAGGGGCCCGTCACCCGCTGGGAGAGTCGCACCTCTCTGCGGAAACGGGCCCGGAACTCCTCGTCTGCCGCCTGCGCGGGGTGGACGACCTTAACCGCTACCTGCAGCCCTGAAGAGTCGAGCGCGGCATACACCGAGCCCATGCCACCCGTCCCGAGCCGCCCGATGACGCGGTAGGGACCTATACGGCGGGGATCGCCAGGGTGCACCGGCTGGACACGGCTGGACACAAAGGCTCCTCAAAACATGATCAGCGGCGTCTATCGGCCGGCGGGTGCTGCATGCTATCGAGCGATTCCGCCCGCTCCGTCTCGCATGCCTGAAGCTCAGCAGGCACCCCGATCACGTCCACGTCGCACAGGACGGCACCGTCCATCCCACGCGGGTGCACCTGCCGGACGCCGAAGTCGCTACGTAGACAGCGACGAGGAGACCTAGGGAGCGCTGACCTCTGGCGCACCGAAGGACGGTCGATTGTCGGACCCGCTCCGTATCCTTGGCGCTCAGCCCCTCGGACTACGGCCCGTGCCGGGTCTTGGATCGCGGGAAGCGGGAGCCACAGTGACGTCGATCTACCTCTCCTCCGACAACCCCCGGTGGATGCCGAAGACCGAGGCCGACCTCCAGGCCGCGGTCGACGGCGGTCTGTTCGAGGAGAGCCACTACCTGGACCTGAAGAAGGCCCCGAACAGCAAGGGCGACAACAAGGAGCTGGCGCGCGACCTCGCGTCGTTCGCCGTCGACGGCGGCACCCTGATCATCGGCGTGCAGGAGGACAAGGAGAGCCGCGCCTTCGGACTCGCCCCTCAGCCCCTGAACGGACTGCCGGAGAAAGTCGAGCAGGTGGCCCGGACCATCCCCGACCCGCCCCTGACCATCCTTACCGAGGAGATCAGCGCGGCAGCCGACGACGGGACCGGCTACCTCATCGTCCACATCCCGGCTAGCCCCGTCGCACCGCACATGGTCGACAACCGCTACTTCGGCCGCGGCGACAAGACGAAATACCAGATGGGCGACGCCGAAGTCGTCGCCCTCCATACACAGCGACGCAACACCGAGGCGGACACCCTCGCCCTGCTGGGCAAGGAGATGGACGAGGACCCGCTGCGCGACGTCGGAGCCCAGTCCCATTTCTTCCTGGTCGCCCAGCCCGCTGCCGGACGCCGGGACATGTGCCTGCCCATCACCGGCGCCCGGGACTGGAACCAGCGTCTGCGCACGCTGATCCAGCGTGCCCTGGAAGCCCCCCGTACCCGGGCAGCGCTTTCCGGGGGATTCAGCCCTGATCTGTCCTCCGCCCACCAGGGGTACCGTCGCGCGAGGGGAGTGGCTCTCAGCTCCTCGGGGCTCGGAGCCGGCCGTGTCTACACCCCGGAAGGCCGCTCCTCTGACGAGTCCGTCGTCGAGCTTCAGCTCTTCGAGGATGGAGGGCTGCGGCTGCTCATGACCCGCCTCTCTGAGGGCATCTCCAGGCCGTACGAGTCGCCAAGCGAGGCGGAGCAGGTCATCTTCGACGTCGCCGCCGTCGTCTTCACCCGGCACATGCTGGAGCTGATCCGCCTGATCTCCGAGGACGTGGGCTACCACGGGAACTGGGCCGTGGCCGTCGGCGCCAACCGGCTCCGCGGCCGACGTCGCTGGAGCCAGCCGTCCATCTTCGCCAGTAACCACCGGTACAGCGCCGACACCTACGAGGAGAGCACCGGCGCCACCCTGGCTGAACTGCGCGACGCGCAGGGCACGGTGACTCGCAGGCTCCTCGGTCCCCTGCTCCGTTCGCTGGACTCCGAAGAGGCGTTCGCGAAGGCCCTGACCGACGAGGAGTGATCCTCGCTTCTCCATGAGACGGCACGAGCCCCGGAGGATCAGCCCGCCGCGTGTCAGTGGGACCTGAGACCATGGAAGCAGGGCGAAACGGCCCTCACGGGACAGCAGTTGACGATGGAGACAACACGCACGATGAGACTGGAACTGAACAAGGAATGGGCCGCCGGCGCCCGTATCGGGGGTGGTGGCTTCGGCGCCGTGTTCGAGGCGGAGAGCACCGACGGCGAGAAGGCGGCGGTGAAGCTTGTGCCCAAAGCGCCGGGCACCGAGCGCGAGATGCTGTTCACCGACCTGGACGGTGTCCGCAACGTGGTCCCGATCCTCGACAGCGGCGAGCATGAGGACCAGTGGGTCCTGGTGATGCCTCGGGCCGAGAAGTCGCTGCGCGATCACCTCCAGGAGCACGGCCGGCTGCCCCTCAACGAGGCGGTCGCGGTCCTGTCCGACGTCGCCGCAGCACTCACCGACCTCAAGGACCGCGACATCGTCCACCGCGACCTGAAGCCGGAGAACATCCTCCTGCTCGGGGGCCGCTGGTGTCTCGCCGACTTCGGCATCGCGCGCTACGCCGAAGCCACCACCGCGAACCGCACCTTCAAGTTCCACGGCACCCTCGCGTACATGGCCCCCGAACGCTGGAACAACCAGCGGGCCACCAGCGCCAGCGACATCTACGCCCTGGGCATCCTCGCCTACGAGCTCCTGGAGGGCACCCCGCCCTTCACGGGGCCGTACGAGCACGACTTCCAGGAGCAGCACCTGCACGGAACCCCGCCACCGCTCACCACCGCTCCGCCTCTCCTGGCCGCGCTGATCACGGAATGCCTCTACAAGGCGCCCCAGGCGCGCCCCGCAGCCGGCAACGTGCTCGCCCGGCTGGGGCAGATCCCCGCCGCCTCACTCTCCGGCGGGCTGGCCGCGCTCGCGCAGGCCAACCAGGGCGCGGTCGCACGCCAAGCCGAAGACGACCGCCGGGCTTCGGCCCATGCCACCGAGGCCGACCGTCGCAAGGCCCTGCTCGAGGCCGCCACGACCTCCTTCGCCTTCATCGCCGACAGCTTCCTCGCGACGCTCACGAATGCGGCCCCGAGCGCGGAGGTCCGCAAGGGCAAGCAGGGAGGGTGGACCGTCCGGATCAACGACGCCCAGCTGACCCTCTCCGGCCCGAGAGAGACCGCCCCCGAGATCTGGCGTACTACTGAGACGCCAGCGCCGTTCGACGTCATCGCCTCCGCGACCCTCTCGCTGAAGATCCCCGCCAACCACCACGGGTACGGCGGACGAAGCCACTCCCTCTGGTACGCAGACGCCCAGACGGAGGACCAGTACCAGTGGTTCGAGACGGCCTTCATGAGCACGCCGTTCCGCCCCGTCGCGGAGACCACGAAGCCTTTCGCTCTCAATCCCCACCACGAGTCACGTACCGCCATCAGCCCGACTCTCGGCATGCACCAGGTGGCCTGGCCCTTCACCCCCCTCGTCATCGGAGACCTGGACGAGTTCATCGACCGATGGGCCGACTGGCTCGCCCGAGCGGCGAACGGCCAGCTCGCTCACCCCAGCAACATGCCCGAGCGCAACCCCCAAGGCACCTGGAGGCGATGACCGGCTGGACTGCCCAACTGCGGGCGGCGTGCGGGCTGCCAGATCGACTCGCAGAACTCCCTCCAGCCGCTCCATGGCCCGGGCGGGGTAGCGGCCCGAAGATCCCAGGGCCTACACACACTCCAGTGCGATGCCGCCGACCCGGGACAGCAAGGGACCCCGGGCCGCTCGCAGCGCCCGGGGTCCGCTCGACGTTGTCAGGATGCCGCCCAGCCGAGGCCGAGGTCGGCGAGCGCTGCGCGCTTGTCGGCGGTGAGCTTCGCCTGGCGGGTCTTGGTGTTGCTCAGGAACACCCCGAGTTTGACCTCGGTGCCGTCCTCGAGCCGCTCGATGTGGGCCCTGGGGACGGTCACGGAGCCCGTACGGGCCTTGTACTGGGTTAGGGCCGCAACGCCCCGCTCGAAGGCGCTCCCGGACGCCGTGGACGGCTTCGCGGGTGCTTCCGGTTCCGGAGCGTGCGGGACGACACCGAAGGCTTCCAGGCGCTCGCGCTGCCCGTCGGACAGGGCTGCCCACACCTCGGGCTTGCGCTGCCGGGCGAGCCATTTTCCGATGTCCATCCCGTGCACGGTGACGCCCGGTTCGACGTACGCGAGGATGGTCTCCTCCGCGAGCATCTCTCGCACCACCGCGAAGTGCCGTTGCCATTCGGCCGGCCAGGACGGGTTCCAGTCCTCGTCGATCTCCTTCAGCGCGGCTTCCCACTCCGGCTTGTCGGCGAGTGCACCAGGGCGGCGCAGGTTGGACAGCCACTGCCCCACCGGCCGGTCCAGCATCGTTGCCGTCCTCGGCGCGCACAGCGTCCAGTGCTGCTCGTAGTACGCCTTCGCGGCCTGAAGGTTCTCCTGGAACCGCTCATCGGCGATCGACCACACCATGCCTAGCCGTTCCAGCCGCTGCGCGCGCTGCCCGCTCATCTCCCCAGCCGCGTAGGCTCGCCGCTGCTCCGCCACCCACTGCCCAAGGGGTGTCGCACCCTCCCGATGTCCGTACGGCACTCTCGCGTTCCCGACCCGCTCGACGTACGCCTTGAGCTTTGCCCAGCCGCGCGCCCAGTCCTGCCGCTCGGTGTCGATCACGTTGAAGCTGACCCAGTCGGCGACCATCACCGGGTCTCGAGGGGCGGCAAACCGAAGCAGGAGACGGCTTTCTTCCTCGCCCTCCTCGGGCGGAGTGCCGATGTACTCGGACGGCTGCGCGATGTCCTTCTGCGGCTCCTGAGGGATCGCGAGCAGCTCGATAGCCTCTTCGTCGTGAGCGCGCAGACCTTCCAGTACCTTCACCAAGGGCCGGTACGATCCCGAGGTGAACATGTCCTCCGGCTGCTCACCGGGCTGAAGGAACACCGGAACGATCAAAGAGGCAAGCTTTCCCTCCCCCGGCTTTTGACGGAGAGCCCGGCCAATGGCCTGGACGATGTCGTGCGGAGCACCCTTAGGATCCAAAAGGGCAACACTATCCACTGCCCTGATATCGACGCCTTCTCCCAAAACGCGACAATTCGAAAGCACCGCCCGCCGCGCCGTCGTACCGAAACCACCCAGGACCTCCCGCCGGCGCTCGGGGACGTGCTCGCCGCACAGCCAGTCCGCCCAGATCTTCGCCGGGTACTTCTCGGGCTGGTCCGCGTGCAGCTTGGCCGCGACGCGCTCCAGGCCCTCCGCGTACGCCTGCGCCTCTATCGTCCGGTGGTGGAAGGTGATGCACGTGCTGAGGTCGTGCTGCGCCATCGTGTGCAGCAGTGCCGCCTGGAGCGCCCCGAGCCGCTGACCGCGCACTTCCTCGCTGCGCCGGTCCTCGCCCATCAGCCGCTCCGGCGTGACGACCGGGTCCTGGAGCTCCAGGACGATGATCTGGTAGCGCGCCAGCAGACCGCGCGACACAGCCGACGCGAGCGACAGCTTGTAGAGGACCGGCCCGAAGACCTTCTCGTCGTCCATGGAAGCCGCCATCTCCCGTGGCAGCGGGTCGCGCACCCCCTCCGCGACCTCGCGGTTGAGCCGCTCCTCCCAGATCCGCGGCGTGGCCGTCAGGTACAGCCGGCGGTACGCCGGGATGACGGTCTGGTCGTGGATGTCCGCCCACGCCTTCCCCATTGACCCCGACGTCCTGTGGGCCTCATCGACCACCGCCAGGTCCATCGGCGCCAGCTGCTGGCCGTACGCGCCCTCGAACGCCTCGGCCAAGACACCCAGGCTGGCGTACGTCGCGTAGATCGTCACCGGCCCCGCCCCGTGCCACAGCGACAACTGCACGGGGTTCGTCGTGGAGCGCACCTTGAGACTCCACAGCTCGGGGTCGTCCTGGAGCGAACACACGGCAACCGCCGGCCCCCTGTGCCCGACCCGGTGCCACTCCCTGACCGTTTGCGTCAGAAGATCCAAGGTCGGCACCAGCACGAGAATGCGCCCCTTCGGAAGCATCTCGCGAGCAGCGAACGCGGCAGTGATGGTCTTTCCGGTGCCGCACGCGGAAATCACCTGGCCACGCAAACCGTTGACCGGAATACCCCCGGGAGGGACGTCGAGACCGCGCCGAATGGCGTCAACAGTCTCAATCTGATGCGCGCGCAGATCGCTTTTCTTCATGACCACGGGAAAGATCTCCTTCTTTCGGAATGTAGCGCGCAATCAGAAAGGAAAGTCCGCCGCCGCGGGACGGGATGGTGGCGTCTGAGACCAGACTCTACACAGTTGGTACTCATGATGCATCACCCATGATGCAGGTTCGCCCGGCAGGCTGATACCTGACTGAATCTCGCCCCACACGCAAGGTTCGTGCGGTATGATGGCGGGGCATCGGTGAGCATGTCAGGGTGGGTTCGGCGGTAGGTGATGGGTTCGGGTGGAGCGCAGCGGAGCCCGTCACTTCGATGAGGCCGGCACCCTGTCAGACTGACGGTCCGTCACTCTCGCTGCGGGGTGGCGCCTGGGATTCACAGTCGCTACACGGGCCCGCACGTGATGCACCTCCCCTTGTAGCCAGCTCCAGCGATCGCGCTTGCGCGGTCGCCTGTAATTCGCGCTTGCGCGAATTACATTCTGTCCAGAATTCCGTTTACGGAATTCTATTCCAGCGCTTGCGCTGGAATTCGAATTGCGCTTGCGCAATTCGCGCATCTATGCCCCGGCTTGCCGGGGCATATCCCGC
>NZ_JBHUYJ010000129.1:0-19740 GCF_042668715.1 Streptomyces sp. NPDC057271 | reverse complement strand
CCGCGCCGGAGTTCAGGGCCGGTACCTCGACCTGGCGACCGCCCCCGCGGCCCAGCCCGAAGGCCCGGTGCTGACGGTTGATCGCCTTGATCCTGGCCCGGTCGAGCTTCTCCCGCTCGCGCCTGCGCATCCGGTTCTGCTGCTTCTCGCGCCGGTCCTCGCGGACCTCGTCGACCGCCTCGTCGAGGGTCCGTACACCCTCCAGGAGCATCAGCGACCAGGCCGCGAAGGTCTCCCTGGGCGCCCTCAGCCACCGTACGATCCGGATCTGCGGCAGCGGCCTGGGCACCAGGCCCTGCTCGCGCAGCGCCGCCCGGCGGGTCTGCTTGAGGGCCCGGTCGAAGAGGACGGCCGCCGAGAGGGACATGCCCGCGAAGAACTGCGGGGCACCCGCGTGGCCCAGACCCCGGGGCGCGTGGACCCAGTTGAACCAGGCGGCCGCGCCCGCGAACGTCCACACCAGGAGTCGCGAGCCGAGGGCCGCGTCACCGTGGCTCGCCTCGCGCACCGCGAGGACCGAGCAGAACATCGCCGCGCCGTCGAGGCCGAACGGGACGAGGTACTCCCAGCCCCCGGTGAGGTTCAGGTTCTGGCGGCCGAAGCCGACCAGACCGTGGAAGGAGAGCGCGGCGGCCACGGCCGCGCAGCAGAAGAGAAGGACGTAGGAGGCGGTTCCGTAGATCGCCTCCTTGCGTCGGCGGCGTTCCTCACTGCGCTCCCAGGAGTCGTCCGCCGCGGCCTGGTCACCGGCGCGCTTGCCGCGCGCGAGCACCGCCACCGCCGTCAGGACTCCGGCCACCATGACGCCACCCGGAAGCAGCCAGTCCAGCGATATGTCGGTCAGTCTCATGCGGTGTCCCTTGCATCGCAGTAGGGCGTTTCGGCCGCCCATACTGGCCGACCCCGGAGGCCGCTCACGGGGTTTCGCGGCAAGAGCACGCCAATGGGGCCGGACGGCATACGAATAGGTGCGATCTGGTCGAACAGCCGCGCGATGCGAGGGAGTTGCGTTCGAATCACGTCACCCGTACGAGTGGCGTAATCCCCCGGACGGTCAGGCGGCCTCGGTGAGCCTGCGGACCCGCTCGGCGTCACACGTGCGCGGACACGTGAGACAGGTGTCCGCGGGGCGCAGTGTGTAGAAGAAGCAGCACGCCGCGCGGTCCCGGGTGGCGCGGGGGGTTCCGTCGGGCGCCTCGGCGCCGGGCAGCTCGCGGAAGCCCGCGGATCCCGCGTACGGCTTGGCCGTGCCGGGCAGCAGCATCTCCAGCTCGGCCATCGCCCGCTGCTCCTCGTCGAACAGCGCCCCGACGTACCAGAGGCCCTCGACGATCTCGTCCGTCGCCATGCCCCACAGCCCCCGCTTCCCGCGCCGTATACGCGGGCCGAAGCCGGCCAGGACGGACTCGAAGTGCTCGGCGAGCGCGCTCCTGACCTCGGCGCGCAGGGCCTCCTCGTCCGGGACGACCCGGGCGCCGGGAAGGGCCGCGGCGGGGTCGTCCGGCAGGCAGGCGAACTCCTCGATCCGGACGGTCATCCGGCCGAGGGCCCGCTGGAAGGCCACGTTCCGGGCGGGCAGCCGCGGGACCCGGCGGTGCAGGAACCAGGGGACGGTGACCAGGAGGCAGGCGGGCCAGGCGTACCGGTGCAGTCCGAAGCCGGCGACCACGTCCGGCCGGGCCTGCTGCCCGTAGTCGCGCAGCACCTGGGCGTTGTCCCAGGCGAGGAAGGCGTCGAGGGCGGCGCCGCCGGCCGCGAGCTCGTCCGCGCCGACCCAGCCGGCCCCGCGTGGCGACTGCTCGTCCTGGCCGAGCTCCTCTATCCGCAGGCCGGGGAACACCTCGCCGAGCCGGGCGTACGAGGCCGCGACGGGCGAGGTGGACGGGGCGGGGAGCAGGGCGGGGAGGGCCATACGGGGACCACCGAATCGCGATCGTTGGCAGGTTAGCCTTACCTTACCCGACGCGATCGATGTTTGAACTGCGGCCCTGTCCGCCTATGGTGCACAGGGGGCCTCGGTATCGCGAGCCGGGCCCGGCACGACCCCGCAGGAGGACCCGGGTGGAGCAAGGCAGAGCGCGCGAGCGGGCGGCCGATCGTCCGCTCCCGCCGCGCGACGGAGCGGCACGGGTCCCGGGGCAGGGCCGCGGGGAGCCGGCGCGCGGCGAGCACACCCACAGCGAGCCCGTCCAGGGCGCGCCGGTCCGCCGTGAGCCCACCCTGGGAGCGTCCGTCCACGGCGAGGCGGCGGTGCCCGGCCTCGCAGCCCCCCGCACCGTCCAGCGCCACTCCGTGCGCGGCCAGATCCTCCAGGCCCTGCGCGCGGCCCTCGTCGGCGGCGAGCTGGTCCCCGGCGAGGTGTACTCCGCCCCTGTCCTCGCCGAGCGCTTCGGCGTCTCCGCGACCCCCGTGCGCGAGGCCATGCAGCAGCTCGCCGTCGAAGGCGCCGTCGAAGTCGTACCGAACCGCGGATTCCGGGTCATCGAGCGCACCCCCCGCGAGCTGGCCGAGCTGGCCGAGGTCCGCGCGCTCATCGAGATCCCGATCATGCTCCGTCTCGCCCGCACGGTCCCCGCCGCCCGCTGGGCGGAACTCCGGCCGCTCGCCGAGGCCACCGGGGCCGCCGCCGCCCGCGGCGACCGCGCCCACTACGCCGAGGCCGACCGCGCCTTCCATCGCGCCGTCCTCTCCCTCGCCGGGAACGAACAGCTCCTCACCGTCGCCGACGACCTGCACCGCCGCTCCCAGTGGCCCCTGGTGAGCGGCCCGGTGACCCGGCACGGCGACCTCGTCGCCGACGCGGCGGAACACACCGCCCTCCTCGACGCCCTGATCGCCCAGGATGTCACCGTCGTACAGTCACTTGTCAGAGAGCATTTCACCGGATCGGCGGAGTGACGACTAAGGTTGCCGTCGGCCGGTGCCCTTGGCCCTTGCCGCCGCTGGCTGTTGCCGTCGTCCCGCCCGTACAGCGCCGTCCGTGAGGTGTCCCATGCCGTCCGCGTCTCCGTCCCCGGCACGGGGAAGGCGCCCGTGACCGGATCCGTCCGCGGAGGCCGCCCCGCCCCTACGGAGGCCGAGGCGGCGGCCCTGCTCGGCTGGCTCACCGACCCGGAGGCCCCGCGCCTCTGCCTGGTCGTCGGGGGCCCCCGGCGGGGCAAGTCCGCCCTGCTCTCCTGGCTGGCCGCGCACGGCACCCGCCCCGGCGCGCGCCGTCGGCGCGCGGCGCGCGAGCTGATCCCGCTCGCCGGGCAGTGCGCGCTCGGCGCGGCCTGGACGATCGCGAACCGGCTCGGTGTGGCGGCCAGAACGCCCGGCGAACTGGTCCGCGCCGTGGCCACCACCGAGACGCGGCGCGCCGCGCTGGTCCTGCCGGACCTGCACGCCGCCGCCGAGCCGGAGGCCATCGCCGAACTCGTCGGAGAACTCGCCGCGTCGGGCCGCGTCCGGCTCGTCGTGGAGACCTGCACGGGGACGCCGTCGTACGCCCTCCTCTCCGAACGCCGCGTCGCCGTCGTGGACCTCGACGGGGACGTCGAGGCCGCCGGTGTGGCCCAAGAGACCGCCGAGCGAGGGGAGTCGGAGCCGGGCGAGGCCTCCGCGCCGTACGAGGCACGGCACGCCGTCGATCTGGCCGACCCCGTCACGGTGTGCACGGTCGACCCGCTGCGCGTCACCACCGCGTACGCGACCGGCCCCGGCGACGACCGCGGCGGCCTGCGGTCCGCCTGGCTGCGCGCGGGCCAGTCCCTCTGCCGCGACCAGAGCCCGGCGGACCGGGCCGTCGTCCTGCTCGGCGCCCTCGGCGACGAGGCGGACCCCCGGCTCCGTCCCGCGCTGCGCGCCCTCGCTGCCGACGCGCCCTGGCGGGTGCGGTGGACCCGGGTACGCGGCGACCTCACCCCGCCGTGGCCGGGCCCGGTCACGGCCCTGGGCGCCATCGGCGGCCGCCTCCTCGTCGCGGGTACGACGGACGAGGTACGGCTGCTCGACGCGGCCGACGCGACCCCCGCGGGCGGGTCCCTGCGGACCCCCTCGGGAGGGCGGATCAAGGCGCTGGCGCCCGCGCCGGACGGGACGGTGCTGCTCCTGGACGAGCGTGGCCGGCTGCAACCGGTCCCCGGGCCCGCGCCCCGGCCGCCCTATCTGGAGCGGCTCACGACGGCCGTCGCGGCGACTCTCACCCGCCACCCGGGCAGCGCGCTCGCGGCGATCGCGGGCTCGGTCGTGGTGGGCGACCGGCTCGGCTCCGTCCACGCCTTCGGTCTGACGGGCATCCACCAGGCCGCGCTGCACAGCGGCCGTGTCACTGCCGTGACGGCGATCGAGACCGCCACACCCTTCCTCTGCAGCGGCGGCCTCGACGGCACCGTCCGCCGTTGGATCCCGGGCCAGGACCCGGACCCGACCCCGATCGCCGAACGCCGCGCCGCCGTCGTGTCGTTGGACGCCGCGGAGACGGCCGAGGGACCGTCGCTCGCGATCGCCTGGGCGGACGGTCTCGTCGAACTCCACGCCCTCGACACCCGGTCCCGCCGCACGTTCCGTCCCGGCCCGCCCGTCCGCGCGGTGGCCCTGATGCCGGACGGGGCGCTGGTGGTGGGGATGGACGAGGGGCTTCTCTGCCTGGACCAGGCGCCGCACCAGGCGGGGTGACGGCACGTCACAGCCGTCGTTGCCCCGGAACGGGCGGGGGGCGGCTCGCTCCCCGCCCCCCCCGCCCATTCCCCCAACTTTCCGTCAGATCGCCGGCCGAGGCGTCAGTTGGGCTGCGAGCCAGGTCGGCACCCCGCCCAGGAGACGGAACAGCCGGGCCGCCTCGGCCCGGAGGCGGCCCGCCTCCGGCTCCGTCTCCGTGTCCGCGAGGGCCGTCAGGGCCGGGGCCGTACCGACCAGATAGCCGAGCTCCTCACGGATGCGGAGCGACTCGGCGAAGCCGTGCCGCGCCTCCGCCAACTCGCCTTCGCGTAAGGCGAGTCCGGCGAGATGGCGCCAGGTGGAGGAGAGCAGCAGATCGTCCCCCTGGGCCGTGGCACCCGCATGGGCGCGCCGGTAGGCGGCGCGCGCGGCCTGCGGCGAGTCGCCGAGGTTCTGCGCCATCAGCCCGCGCCGGTAGTCGAGCAGCGGACGCCCCTCGCCCCCGGGGCTGATCAGCGCCGCCGCCCGCCCGAGCGCCGCGGTCGCCTCGTCGGCCCGGTCGCGTACGCCGAGCAGCGTCGACGCGTAGGCGAGATAGCCGCGTTCACACGCGGCGGCCCCTCGCTCCTCGTCCGTCCGTGCCACGGCCTCGGCCGCCCGGAGCGCCTCCTCGGCGTCCGCCCACCCCTTCTCGGTGTACAGACACCGCTCGATCAGCAGGGCCGCCCGTTCCAGTGCCGCCGCCGGTTCCGCGGCGCGGGGCGTGAGCAGGGCGGCGGCGTCCGTCCAGCAGCCGCGCGAGCGAAGACGCCATATCGCCGTCTCCATCGGGGTCGCCCCGCCGTAGCCAAGGGACGGATCGTCGCCACCCGTTGTTTCGGAACCAGACATGGCGGTATCCGCCACATTGCCCTCCCCGAGCGCGCCATTGAGCTGTTGAGTCAGGCCCGCATCTCAGCACGAACGCGTGGCGCTGGCCAAGGGGTCAGGTGAAAATTTTCACAAGTGCTGGACCTTGACCGCTATGCGGACGCGTGCGTTCGGCATGGCCCGATGGCTCGATCACGTCCGCTCCGGCCTGCCCCCAGGCGCCGTCGCGGTGACTCGCCGGCCGTCGGACAGGGGCCCGCGCCTTCCGTGCAGCGCGGGTCGATGTTCCCCCGAAGGGATGAATCCCGCCATGATCCCTTCGGGTGACGGCAGCGGGTTCCGCGTCCGCCTGGGCCGGGCGGGTGACCCGGGGTCACCCGCCCGGGCGGTTCAGCTCATGCGCAGCGCCAGGAAGAAGTCGAGCTTGTCCTCCAGGCGCGACAGGTCGCGGCCCGTCAGTTGCTCGATCCGCCCCACCCGGTAGCGCAGGGTGTTCACATGCAGGTGAAGCCGGGTCGCGCAGCGGGTCCAGGAGCCGTCGCAGTCGAGGAACGCCTCCAGCGTGGGGATGAGCTCGGCGCGGTGGCGGCGGTCGTAGTCGCGCAGCGGGTCGAGCAGCCGGGCCGTGAACGCGCGGCGGACGTCGTCCGGGACGAACGGCAGCAGCAGCACGTGCGAGGCGAGCTCGTGGTGCCCGGCGGCGCAGACGCGGCCCGGGCGGGCGGCGGCGACACGACGGGCGTGCCTGGCCTCCTCCAGGGCGCCGCGCAGGCCCTCCGCCGAGTGGACCGCCGCACTGACACCGAGGGTGAGGCGGCCGTCGCCGTCGAGGCCGGCGGAGAGCGGTTCGCGTACCGCCGCGAGCAGCGCGTCGGCGTGCAGCCCGATGTTCGTGGTCCCCTCGTCCTCGCTGTCGGGCAGCGGGCCCGCCGGCAGCGGCACCAGAGCGATGGCCTCGTCCCCGTGGTGCGCGACCGCGATCCGGTCGGTGGACTCGGGGCCCACGGTCGCCGGGTCGACGAGGATCTCCTCCAGGAGCGCCTGGGCGACCGGACCGGTCTCCACGGGGCCCTGCCCGGCCTCCGGGTCCCATTCGACGCGGGCGACGACGACCTGCCAGTGCGGCGCGGTCCCCAGGCCCGGCAGCAGCACCGGAGCGGCGACCCGCAGACGCGCGGCGATCTCGGCGGGGGCGGCGCCCGTCTGGACCAGCTCCAGGACCTCCTGTGCCAGCCGGCGCCGTACCGTACGCGCCGCGTCCCGCCGGTCCCGCTCGACGGCGATCAGCTGGGTGACGCCCTGGAGCAGGTCGAGCCGGGCGGCCGGCCAGTCACCGGCGTCGGCCTCGACGGCCAGCAGCCAGTCGGAGAGCACGGTCTCCCGTACGTCCCGCACGGCGGGCGCCGCGCCGCGCCCGGTGTTGCGGATAGGGAAGAGGGAGAACGTGGTTCCGGAGGCGCTGAGCCGGTGCGGGCCACGCCGTCCGGTCCTGGTCGCCGCCAGGTGCTCACCGGCCAGTGTCGCCGCGAGCGAGGTGTCCAGGGGCTCTCCCGCGCCGGCGATCTGGCGCCCGGTGGGGGAGAGGACCCAGGCCCGGAGGTCCAGGTCGGAGCCGAGGAGGTCCAGAACGACCTCGGGCCCGCCCCCCGCCGGACCGGAGGTCATCAGCCGCCGGTGACGGTCGACGACCGCCGCCAGGTCGCCCGCCCGTTCACCGGACACCTGTCGAACAACATGTTCGGTGATCGTCGCGAACGCAACGGACTCGTTCACTGCGAAGAGCGGCAGCCGATGGCGAGAACACGCCTGTACGAGATCGTCGGGGATGTCCCCGAGCTCCGCCTCACCCGCCGCGAGCCCGGCCACCCCGGCCGAGGCCAGGATCCGGACGAACGGCTCCGCGTCCTCGGGATCCCGGAGCCAGGCGAGGCCGGTGAGGACCAGCTCACCGCCGGACAGATACCGGCTGGGGTCCTTGAGGTCCGTCGTCATCACGCCGCGGACGGTGCGGTCCAGCTCGTCCTCACCACCGAGCAGGCGCAGCCCCAGCGCGTCGGTTTCCAGCAGTGCGCGCAGCCGCATCTCGTTGCCGCCGTTCCTTCTCGTCCGTCACTCGTCTGTCACTTTCGCGGGTACTCGCCCGCCGCGCCCCCGGAGCGACGGCACGTCCGACGGTTCCGAAGACTGTCGCGATGTGGTCGGTGGCCTGGTGCCACTGTTTCCAGGGGGAAACGGCGAGGTTGCCGAGTACCGCCGTTCGTTCGAATCTACAAGACGAACAAGGTCACCAGCCAACTCCTTCATGTTTTCGGTGACTGCACCCCGGCGGGCCGGCCTTGTGTACTAGGCCACACATCGCGTTAACAGCACGTGAACATGAATTCGAAGTCGAGGGCCGGCCGTCCCCCCGGGCCCGTTGAAGACCGACCGACCCCCGATCACTAGAAGCACAAGAAGAGAGCCACCATGGACTTCCTTCGCCCCGCCAGCTGGGAGGAGGCGCTCGCCGCCAAGGCCGAGCACCCCACGGCCGTGCCCATCGCGGGTGGTACCGACATCATGGTCGAGATCAACTTCGACCACCGGCGTCCCGAGTACCTCCTGGACCTGAACCGTATCGAGCTGCTGCGCGAGTGGGAGGTGGGCGAGGAGAACGTCCGCCTCGGCGCCTCCGTTCCGTACACCCAGATCATGGAGAACCTGCGGGCCGAGCTGCCGGGCCTCGCGCTCGCCTCGCACACCGTGGCCTCCCCGCAGATCCGCAACCGCGGCGGCGTCGGCGGCAACCTGGGCACCGCGTCCCCCGCCGGTGACGCGCACCCCGCGCTGCTCGCCGCGGGTGCCGAGGTCGAGGTCGAGTCGGTTCGTGGCAACCGGTTCATCCCGATCGACGAGTTCTACACGGGCGTGAAGCGCAACGCGCTCGAGCCCGACGAGCTCATCAAGACCGTCCACATCAAGAAGGCGGACGGCCCCCAGCAGTACTCCAAGGTCGGTACGCGCAACGCGATGGTCATCGCGGTCTGCGCCTTCGGCCTGGCGCTCCACCCGGAGACCCGCACGGTCCGCACCGGCATCGGTTCCGCCGCGCCGACCCCGATCCGCGCCAAGGAGGCCGAGGTCTTCCTGAACGCGGCTCTGGAGGAGGGCGGCTTCTGGGAGAGCGGCAAGATCATCACCCCGTCGATCGCGAAGCAGTTCGCCGAACTCTGCTCGGGCGCCGCGAACCCGATCGACGACGTCCGTGGCACCGCCAAGTACCGCCGCCACGCCGTGGGCATCATGGCCCGCCGCCAGCTGGGCTGGACCTGGGAGCAGTACCGCGGCACCGGCCGCACGCTTGAGGGAGCTGCATAACCATGCGCGTCAATTTCACGGTCAACGGTCGTCCGCAGGAAGCCGACGACGTCTGGGAGGGCGAGTCCCTTCTCTACGTGCTGCGTGAGCGGATGGGGCTGCCCGGCTCCAAGAACGCGTGCGAGCAGGGCGAGTGCGGCTCCTGCACCGTCCGTCTCGACGGGGTGCCGGTCTGTTCCTGTCTGGTTGCCGCCGGCCAGGCCGAGGGCCGCGAGGTCGTCACGGTCGAGGGTCTCGCCGACTTCGCCAAGCAGCGCGAGGAGCACGGCCGGGGCGGCTGCGCCTCCGGCGCCTGCGGCACCTCGCTCGACGCCGCCAAGAAGTGGGAGGCGAAGCCGGGCCAGGACTCGCAGACCGGCGAGGCCGGCAGCGACCCGCTGGCGCTCTCGCCGATCCAGCAGGCGTTCATCGACGCCGGCGCCGTCCAGTGCGGTTTCTGCACCCCGGGTCTGCTGATCGCCGCCGATGAGCTCCTGGAGCGCCAGAGCGACCCGTCCGACCAGGACATCCGTGAGGCCCTCTCCGGCAACCTCTGCCGCTGCACGGGTTACGAGAAGATCCTCGACGCGGTCCGCCTGGCGGCCGCCCGTCAGGGAGAGGCGGTCTGACCATGGCTCAGAACACGCGCACCGTTCCGGCGGGCACGCCGACGAACGTCACCCAGAAGCACACCAAGGGCGGCATCGGGGAGTCGACGCTCCGCCCGGACGGCACCCTCAAGGTCACCGGTGAGTTCGCGTACTCCTCGGACATGTGGCACGAGGACATGCTGTGGGGCCAGACGCTGCGCTCCACCGTCGCGCACGCCGAGATCGTCTCCATCGACATCTCCGAGGCGCTCGCGATGGCCGGTGTGTACGCCGTCCTCACGTACGACGACCTGCCGGCCGAGATGAAGAACTACGGTCTGGAGATCCAGGACACCCCTGTCCTGGCCCACGGCCGGGTACGGCACCACGGTGAGCCGGTGGCCCTGATCGCCGCCGACCACCCGGAGACCGCCCGCCGCGCGGCCGCCAAGATCAAGATCGAGTACCGGGAACTGCCGGTCGTCACCGACGAGGCCTCCGCCCTCGCCCCCGACGCCCCCCTGATCCACGAGGGCCGCGACGACCACCACTCCGGTCACGTCCCGCACCCCAACATCGTGCACCGCCAGCCGATCGTCCGCGGCAACGTGGAGGAGGCCCGTAAGAGGGCCGACGTGATCGTCGAGGGCGAGTACGTGTTCGGCATGCAGGACCAGGCCTTCCTCGGCCCGGAGTCCGGCCTCGCCGTGCCCTCCGAGGACGGCGGTGTCGACCTCTACGTGGCCACCCAGTGGCTGCACTCGGACCTCAAGCAGATCGCCCCGGTCCTCGGCCTGCCCGAGGAGAAGGTCCGTATGACGCTCTCCGGCGTCGGCGGCGCCTTCGGCGGCCGCGAGGACCTCTCGATGCAGATCCACGCGTGCCTCCTGGCGCTCCGCACCGGCAAGCCCGTCAAGATCGTCTACAACCGCTTCGAGTCCTTCTTCGGCCACGTGCACCGCCACCCGGCGAAGCTCTGGTACGAGCACGGTGCCACCAAGGACGGCAAGATCACGCACATGAAGGCGCGGATCGTGCTCGACGGCGGCGCCTACGCGTCGGCCTCCCCGGCCGTCGTCGGAAACGCGTCCTCGCTGGGCGCCGGTCCGTACGTGATCGACGACGTCGAGATCGAGGCCGTCGCGCTCTATACGAACAACCCGCCCTGCGGCGCGATGCGCGGCTTCGGCGCCGTCCAGGCCTGCTTCGCGTACGAGGCTCAGATGGACAAGCTCGCGGCGAAGCTGGGCATGGACCCGGTCGAGCTGCGCCAGCTGAACGCCATGGAGCAGGGCACGCTCATGCCGACCGGCCAGGTCGTGGACTCGCCGGCCCCGGTCGCCGAGCTGCTGCGCCGGGTCAAGGCCCGCCCGATGCCGCCGGAGCAGCAGTGGCTCGCGGCCGGTGAGCAGGCGGACGTCCGCGCGCTGCCGGGCGGTCTGTCCAACACCACGCACGGCGAAGGAGTCGTCCGCGGTGTCGGCTACGCCGTCGGCATCAAGAACGTCGGCTTCTCCGAGGGCTTCGACGACTACTCCACCGCCCGTGTGCGCCTGGAGGTCATCAACGGCGAGCCCGTCGCGATGGTCCACACGGCCATGGCGGAGGTCGGCCAGGGCGGTGTCACCGTCCACGCCCAGATCGCCCGCACGGAGCTGGGCGTCACCCAGGTGACGATCCACCCGGCCGACACCCAGGTCGGCTCCGCCGGCTCGACGTCCGCCTCCCGGCAGACGTACATGACCGGTGGCGCGGTGAAGAACACCTGCGAGAAGGTGCGCGAGGCCGTCCTCGAGATCGGCCGCCGCAAGTTCGGCTCCTACCACCCGGCGTGGGCCACGGCCGAACTGCTGCTGGAAAGCGGCAAGGTCGTCACCGACGGCGGCGAGGTCCTCGCGGACCTGGCGGACGTCCTGGAGGGCGAGAGCGTCGACCAGGAGCACGAGTTCCGGCACCGCCCGACCGTTCCGTTCGACCTGGTCACCGGCCAGGGCGACGGCCACGTCCAGTACACCTTCGCCGCGCACCGCGCGGTGGTGGAGGTGGACACCGAACTCGGCCTGGTGAAGGTCATCGAGCTCGCCACGGCCCAGGACGTCGGCAAGGCGCTCAACATGCTCTCCGTGGTCGGCCAGATCCAGGGTGGTACCACCCAGGGCCTGGGCGTCGCGGTGATGGAAGAGATCATCGTGGACCCGAAGACCGCGAAGGTGCGTAACCCCTCCTTCACGGACTACCTGATCCCGACGATCCTCGACACGCCGACGATCCCGGTCGACGTACTCGAACTGGCCGACCCCAAGGCGCCGTACGGCCTGCGGGGACTCGGCGAGGCCCCGACCCTGTCGTCCACCCCGGCCGTCCTCGCGGCGATCCGGAACGCGACGGGCCTGGAGCTCAACAAGACGCCGGTCCGCCCCGAGGCGCTCACCGGCACCCTCTAGGACTCTCCGGGCGGTGTGCGCCTTCCAGGAACGTCACACCTCCCCCGCCCGCACCGCCCGGAGCAGCCCCCGGTATCACCGCTCACCGATACCACCAGCATCACCAGCACCACCGAACAACATCAGCACCACCAGCACCACTGAACAACATCAGCACCACCAGCAGTACCGAGCATCACCAGATTGACCTGATTCATCAAAGTTCGTCTCGGGCCGTCCCCCGGGTCGTGCAGCCCACGCAGCATCCCAAATCCCGCAGCTTGTCTGACCTTCGGAAAGTCTTATGCGGGTGCCCCTTTGAACCTTGGGAGTAGGCCCCATGACCCAGTCGTCAGTGGAGCCCAAGACCGCCTCGGAGGACGCGGGCTCCGGCTCCAACGTCCCCGCCGGCCGTTCTTGGCTCGACCGGTACTTTCACATCTCGGAGAGAGGATCCACCGTCGCGACGGAGATCCGCGGCGGCGTCACCACCTTCATGGCGATGGCGTACATTCTCCTGCTCAACCCCTTGATCCTCGGCGGCAAGGATGTGGACGGCAACGTCCTCAGCCAGCCCGCCCTCATCACGGCGACCGCCCTGGCCGCCGCGGCGACGACCCTGCTCATGGGCTTCTGGGGCAAGGTCCCCCTCGCTCTCGCGGCCGGGCTCAGCGTCTCCGGTGTCCTCTCCTCGCAGGTCATCTCCGTCATGACCTGGCCGCAGGCGATGGCGATGTGTGTGGCGTACGGTGCGGTGATCTGCCTCCTGGTGGTCACCGGCCTCCGTGAGATGATCATGAACGCGATCCCGCTGGCGATCAAGCACGCGATCACCATCGGCATCGGTCTCTTCATCGCGCTGATCGGCTTCGTCAAGGCCGGCTTCGTCCATGAGAACCCGTCTCCCGGCGGTGGCCCGGTCGTCCTCGGCCCGGCCGGTGAACTGGCCGGATGGCCCGTCCTGATCTTCGCCTTCACCCTGCTGCTGATCTTCGCGCTCCAGGCCCGCAACGTGCCCGGCGCCATCCTGATCGGCATCGTCGCGGGCACGGTCATCGCCGCGATCGTCAACGCCGTCGGCGACCTGCCGGCCAAGGCCTGGTTCTCCGGCCCGCCGGAGCTCAGCGGCAGCGCCGTCTCCGCGCCGGACTTCTCGCTCATCGGCGAGGTGTCGTTCAGTGGCTGGGGCGACGTCGGCTACATCACGATCACCATGATCGTCTTCACCCTGGTGCTCGCCGGCTTCTTCGACGCCATGGCCACGATCATCGGCGTCGGCTCCGAGGCGAAGCTCGCCGACAGCCAGGGGCGGATGCCCGGCCTGTCCAAGGCCCTGTTCATCGACGGTGCCGGCGGTGTCATCGGCGGCGGGGTCGGCGGCTCCGGCCAGACCGTCTTCGTCGAGTCGGCGACCGGCGTCGGCGAGGGTGCCCGTACGGGTCTGTCCTCCGTCGTCACGGGCGCGTTCTTCGCGGCCTGTCTCTTCTTCACCCCGATCACCGCGATCGTGCCGGCCGAGGTCGCCTCCGCGGCCCTGGTCGTCATCGGCGCGATGATGATGCAGAACGCCAAGCACGTCGACTGGAGCGACCGCTCCGTCGCGATCCCGGTGTTCCTCACCGTGGTCCTGATGCCGTTCACGTACACCATCACCACGGGTGTCGCGGCCGGCGTCATCTCCTACGCCGTGATCAAGACGGCGCAGGGCAAGGCGCGCGAAGTGGGTGCCTTCATGTGGGGCCTGACCGCGATCTTCATCGTGTTCTTCGCCATCCATCCGATCGAGAGCTGGCTGGGCGTCAGCTGACGCCCGTACCGTCGCCCTCCACACACGTATCGAGGAGTTCGAGATGCTGGACATCGCCGAAGAGCTGCACCGGTGGGTCGAGCAGGGACGTGAGTTCGCCGTCGCCACCGTCGTGGCGGTCGGCGGGAGCGCGCCCCGGCAGCCGGGCGCCGCACTCGCCGTCGACAGCGACGGTACGGCGATCGGCTCGGTCTCCGGCGGATGTGTGGAGGGCGCGGTCTACGAGCTGTGCCGGCAGGCCCTCGAAGACGGCCGGACCGTCGTCGAGCGCTTCGGCTACAGCGACGAGGACGCCTTCGCCGTAGGGCTGACCTGCGGCGGCATCATCGACATCCTCGTCACCCCGGTACGCGGCGGGGTCTACCCCGCCGCCCTGGCCGCCGCCGTCTCGAAGGAGGCGGCGGCACTCGCCAGGATCGTCTCCGGACCCACCGACCTGATGGGCCGGGCACTCCTGGTCCGTCCCGACGGGGCGTACGAGGGAAGTCTCGGCGGTCATCCCGAGCTGGACCGCACCGCGGCCGGCGAGGCCCTGGCCATGCTGGACGCGGGCCGCACCGGCACCGTCGGGATCGGCGAGGACGGCAGCCGCTGCGGGCAGCCGCTCACCCTCCTCGTCGAGTCCTCCGTCCCCGCCCCGCGCATGATCGTCTTCGGTGCCATCGACTTCGCCTCCGCCCTCGTCAGGGTCGGCAAGTTCCTCGGTTACCACGTCACCGTCTGCGACGCCCGGCCCGTGTTCGCGACGCCGGCGCGCTTCCCCGAGGCCGACGAGATCGTCGTCGAATGGCCGCACCGCTACCTGGAGTCGACCGAGGTCGACGGGCGGACCGTCCTCTGTGTGCTCACCCACGACGCCAAGTTCGACGTCCCGCTCCTCGAAGCGGCCCTGAAGCTGCCCGTCGCCTACGTCGGCGCGATGGGCTCCCGCCGCACCCACGAGGACCGCAACAAGCGCCTCCGCGAGGTCGGTGTCACCGAGATCGAACTCGCCCGCCTGCGCTCTCCGATAGGACTCGACCTCGGCGCCCGTACCCCCGAGGAGACGGCCCTCTCCATCGCCGCCGAGATCGTCGCCAACCGCCGCGGCGGCACCGGCGCCTCCCTCACCGGCGCGCACACCCCGATCCACCACGACGCACCGCGCGCCCCGGCCGGACGGATCGGTTCGGTCGCCTGACGGCGGAGGTCGCACGAGCCGGTCGCCCGGTCCCGTGCGCGTACAGCGAACCGATCGGCGGTACGACGGCGAACAACTGGTCGGCCCTGTCGCGGCCTTCCCTTCACCCTCTCCCTCCCCGGCGCCGATCTGCCCCGTCCCGGACTGACGTACGTCTCCGTCGCCCCGACCCACCGGCGGCGCGACGCGCCCCGACGCCGTCGGCCCCTGCTTCGAGTCCACACGCGCGCTGCGGGCGGGCCGGAACCCGCGCGACGAGGCGCGCTGGACCGGTGAGTGGCTGCGCGACCGGGACGAGGACGACGACGAGCTGTCGCCGCCCCGGACCGTCGCGCTCGGCGACCCGTCGCCCGGTACGCCGTCCACCCCGCCGAGGGCGAGAACGAGGAGAGCCGCACCCCCGGCCCGGTGCGGGTCGACGAACCGGAGGCCGAGACCCCAGCCGTCGCCGCGGGGATACGAAGGTCGTGGACCTGGTCGCCGCGGGCCTGGCAGAGGAGCACACCGCGGGCGCGGCGGCCGTGCTCGACACGGCACCGCGCACCCCGCGGACGCCGCACACCGACGACGGCATACGGCCGTCCGGGCCGGTCCTTCCGGGAGGGGCCGTCAGTTCTTGCGCAGGCCCTGAAGCAGCAGCTCGGCCAGCTGTCCGTACGCCTCCGCGTCCGCCAGGCCGGTCGCCGCAGCGACCTGTCGCCGCTGGATGCGGACCATGACCGAGGCGATGACATCGGCCGCGAACGTCACATGGACCTCGCGGAAGACGCCCGCACGCACGCCCTCCTCGATCAGCTGCTGCACCCGCCCGGCCGCCGCGCGCGTGTTGCGCTCGTAGACCTCGGCGGCCGGTTCGAAGGCCGCGACGTCGTCGAAGAACTGCGGCGAGACCGGAGCCAGCTCGGCCGCGACCGCCCGGAGGTAGGCGGCCAGCCGCTCGGCGGGATCCTGTTCCGCCGCGAGGACCGCCTCGACCCGGGTGGTGGCGCGCCGGAAGAAGTGGACGACGGCCGCCCGGACGAGCTGCTCCTTGCTGTCCGCGAGGCCGTACAGCGTGCGCTTGGAGCAGCGCAGCCGGGCCGCGAGATCGTCCAGGGTCAGCCGGGCGAAGCCCTCGCCGACGAGGAGTTCCACCAGCTCCTCGAAGAGGGCGGAGCGACGGGCCGCGCCACGGCCCGTCAGCTTGGGGGCGCCGGCGGCTGGAGTGTCGATCACCCGAACAGTATGCCGGTCCACCTTTCGGGGGTTACGGCAGAACCCTTCTGCGCTACCCTAAGCGGTACTGCCGTACCGCCAGCAGTACCGTTATCCCGGTGCTGAGTGGCTGAGTGTCAATGGAGTCGCCATGGATGTCGACCGCCTGCTTCCCACCCCCGAGGCGGCGGACCTCCTCGCCCTCACCCGGGAGATCGCCGACAAGGAACTCTCCTCCCGGGTGGACGAGCACGAGGCCGCCGAGACCTATCCCGAGGGTCTGTTCGCCACACTCGGCCGGGCCGGCCTCCTCGGCCTCGCCTATCCCGAGGAGTACGGCGGCGGAGGCCAGCCGTACGAGGTGTATCTGCAGGTCCTGGAGGAGCTGGCGGCGCGTTGGGCGGCCGTCGCCGTCGCGACCAGCGTCCACACCCTGGCCTGCCACCCCCTGCACTCCTTCGGCACCACGGAGCAGAAGGAGCGCTGGCTCCCCGCGATGCTCGCCGGCGAGACCATCGGCGGATACAGCCTCTCCGAGCCCCAGGCGGGCTCCGACGCGGCCGCCCTGGCCTGCAAGGCCGAGCGCGTGGACGACGGCCCGAACGGCGCCGCGTACCGCGTCACCGGCACCAAGGCGTGGATCACCCACGGCGGCAAGGCGGGCTTCTACTCCCTCTTCGCACGCACCGCTCCCGGCAGTCACGGCATCTCGTGCTTCCTCGCCCCCGGCGAGACCGAGGGCCTCTCCTTCGGCAAGCCCGAGCGGAAGATGGGCCTCCAGGCGGTCCCCACCACCTCGGCCCACTGGGACGGCGCGCTGCTCGACGCCGACCGGCTCATCGGCGATGAGGGCCAGGGCCTCCAGATCGCCTTCAGCGCGCTCGACTGCGGTCGCCTCGGCATCGCCGCCTGCGCCACGGGCCTCGCCCAGGCCGCCCTCGACGCCGCAGTCGCGTACGCCAACGAGCGCACCACCTTCGGCCGGAAGATCGTCGACCACCAGGGGCTCGGCTTCCTCCTCGCCGACATGGCCGCCGCCGTCGACTCCGCCCGCGCCACCTACCTCGACGCGGCCCGCCGGCGCGACCTCGGCCGCCCGTTCGGCCGCCAGGCCAGCGTGGCCAAGCTGATCGCCACCGACGCGGCCATGAAGGTGACCACGGACGCCGTCCAGGTCCTCGGCGGGTACGGCTACACCCGTGACTTCCCGGTCGAGCGCTACATGCGCGAGGCCAAGATCATGCAGATCTTCGAGGGCACCAACCAGATCCAGCGGCTGGTCATCAGCCGCCGGCTCGCCGCCTGACGCCCGCCCCTCCGCCGATTTTCCGCTGACGTTTCGAGGAGTTCCATGGACATCGCCGGCTCCGCCGCGCTCGTCACCGGCGCCGCATCCGGTCTCGGTGCCGCCACCGCCGCCGCACTCGCCGCCCGTGGCGCCACCGTCTACGGCCTGGACCTGGACAAGGCCGTAGACGCGGCCGGGCCCCTGCCCGAGGGCGTCACCCTGCTCGCCGCCGACGTCACCGAGGAGGCGCCGGTCCGCGAGGCCCTCGCCCGGATCGAGGCCGACGGCGCGGAGCTGCGGCTCGCCGTCAACTGCGCGGGCATCGCCCCCTCCGCCCGCATCCTCGGCCGCAAGGGGCCGCACGACCTCGACCTGTTCCGCGCGGTCCTGAACGTCAACCTGCTGGGGACGTTCAACGTGATGCGGCTGGCCGCCGAGGTCATCGCCCGTCAGGAGCCGGACGAGCACGGCCAGCGCGGACTCGTCGTCAACACCGCCTCGATCGCGGCCTTCGAGGGGCAGGTCGGACAGATCGCCTACGCCGCCTCCAAGGCGGGTGTCGCCGGGATGACCGTCACGGCCGCCCGTGACCTCGCGCAGTTCGGCATCCGGGTGGTCACCATCGCGCCCGGGATCGTCGACACCCCGATGATGGCCGGATTCAGCGAGGAGATCCGCGCCGGGCTCGGCGCGAGCGTCACCTTCCCGCAGCGTCTGGCCCGCCCGGACGAGTACGCCAGGCTCGTCACGATGGTCGCCGAGCACGACTACCTGAACGGCGAGACGATCCGGATGGACGGCGCCCTGCGGATGGCGGCCCGCTGACCCACCCGCACGCGCCTTCCCTACCGTCGGAGAGCACTTGGTGCCGGTGAAAGCTGGCACCAAGTGCCGCGCTGCCCTCGGCCGGATGTTAGGTTCTGGCCATGGGAACAGCCTCGACGAACTCCGCGAAGCCCGCGATGCGGGACTCCCTCATCGCCGCGGCCTTCCAGCTCTTCCTGGAGCGGGGGTACGAGCAGACCACCGTCGACGACATCGTCGCCCTAGCCGGGGTCGGCCGGCGGTCGTTCTTCCGGTACTTCCCGTCCAAGGAGGACGTGGTCTTCCCCGACCACGAACAGAGCCTCGCCGACATGACGGCGTTCCTCGCCGCGAGCGCGGACACCGACGACCCGCTGGTCAGGGTCTGCGACGCCACCCGCCTCGTCATGCGGATGTACGCCGAGAACCCCACCTTCTCCGTCCAGCGCTACCGCCTCACCCGCGAGGTGACGGGCCTGCGGACGTACGAACTGTCGGTCGTCTGGCGGTACGAGAAGACCCTCGGCGACTATCTGCGGACCCGCTACGCCGACCGGCGCGACGGCACCCTGCGGGCCAACGTGGTCGCCGCGGCCGTGGTCGCCGCGCACAACCACACGCTGAGGCACTGGCTGCGCTCGGGCGGCGAGGGCGATCCGCTGGCCGAGGTGGACCGGGCCCTGGAGTTCGTCCGGGACACCTGGAGCGAGGAGCGCGGCGAGAGCGGCGGCGCCGGCCGGGGCGAGCAGGCCGAGGACGTTGTGGTGGTGATCACCAAGCGCTCCACGCCGATGTGGCGGGTGGTGCGTGAGGTGGAGTCGAGCCTTGGAGAGAGCTGAGAGACCCCTGAGGGATCTCAGTATCTTCAATTGAGGGAACTCAGGTCTTTATTTGATGGCACTCAGTGCCATATCTTTGGCTCCATGCACGGTCGAGCCGCCGAGTGCAAGGAGAACGCATCGTGTTCCACACCGGGTCCGTAGCAGTGAGGAACGGGAGCGCCGCCGTCCGCGCCGAGGAATCGGACGACGCCGAGCTCTACTACCAGCTCTGTCGCTGGTGCCACACCACGACCTTCCAGCGCCTGCTCTGTCCGACCTGCGGGTCGACCGACCTCGCCCCCGAACGCAGCGAGGGCGAGGGCGTGATCTCCGTACGCCGCGGGGTCGCCGCCGCCGACAACGACCTGTGGCCGGTGCACATGACCGAGGGCTTCGTCGTGCGGTGCCGGGTCGACGGACCCCCGCACGCGGTACGCCCCGGCGTCCGCGTCAGGCTCTCCGCACGCCCGGCCGCGACGGGACAGCCGGTCGTCCGGCTCTGCGAGGAAGTCCCCCTCGACGGCTGGATCTGACCCGGACACGACGAAACGGCCCGGTGGCACAGAGTGCCACCGGGCCGTTCCCGTAGGGCGGGGGAGCGACCCCTACCGCGCGCCGATCTCGCCCGTCAGCTGCGGCAGGACCTCGAAGAGGTCACCGACCACGCCGTAGTCCACCAGGTCGAAGATCGGGGCCTCCGCGTCCTTGTTGACGGCCACGATGGTCTTCGAGGTCTGCATACCCGCGCGGTGCTGGATCGCGCCGGAGATGCCCGCCGCGATGTACAGC
>NZ_JBHUYJ010000128.1:0-19754 GCF_042668715.1 Streptomyces sp. NPDC057271 | reverse complement strand
GACCGGGACGCGAACGCAGGCCACAACCTGACCGCCCTCGCGGCGGCCAACCGTAAAACGGGTACCGGAGTGGCCGGAGACCCGGGCCCCGCCCTGGTGGTGGTGCCGAAGCCTCGTGGAGCCAAGCAGAAGACCCGCACCGCCCGAACCCGCAAGGGGACGGGCACGCGGGCAGCTGGCGCAACACCCCAGCAGGGGACGGAAACGAGAGATCGTCGACAGGACACCAGGCGCGAGCAACTCGCGCTCTGGTGACACCGTCACGAACCTTCCGGACGGAAACACCCGGAATGCTGAGAGTCGCTGAGACTCGAAGCAACGGGAAGGATGAGGATGTCGTCGAACGTCGGCTGGGCCGTGGGGCTGGTGGGACTGCTGTTCGCGATCGGTGGGGTACTCGCCCTCGCACGAGGCTGGATCCTGCCCCATCAGCGCAGAAGGATCCGACGCACGGCGGTGTTCGGCTGGGCGCAGCTCGTGGTCGCGGCGGCGTTCCTGCTCCACGCGGCCGAGGCGCTGCTCGTCGAGGATCCCGGCGTGGGCGTCGCGGTGGGCAACACCGGATTCGCGGCGCTGCTCTGCGGTCTCGGCCTCGCCGCGTACGCCCAGTGGCCCCGCGAGGACGACTGACGAGCAGGCCCGGCCGACGCCCGACGCCCGACGACCGCCACGGCGCCGGAACGACAGCTCGGCGATTCGTTCGGGTGTCTCCAGCGGGCGCGCCTGACCACGCCGGGTTCGAATCGGAGCATGGCTCCCTACGACAGGCTCCGCACCGACGGCCGTGCGCAGTCGCTGGAGAACGGCACCTGGTGGTACGCCGCCGTCGCTGGTGAAGCGGCCGACTCCTTCAGTGCCCGGGTACGCAAGCGGATGCGCCGCGCCTGCCTCGGCTCGGTGCTTCTCATGGCGGTCGTCTACGCAGGACTCGTCCTGACCGCGACGGGCCAGCGCTGGGAGAACGCCGTCCTCGCCGGCCGCTTCACCGACGAGACGCTCGCCGCCGCCCACGTGGCGAACCGCACCCTCCAGCACGTCACCGTCTCCTCCCTCGCCGTCACCCTGCTCGTCCTGACAGCGGTCGGGATGCTGCGCCGGCGCTACGCGCTCACGGTCACCGCCCTGGGCACCGTCGTCGCCTCCCTCTTCCTCGCCGAGGTGCTGGGGCGCTTCCTCCTGGCCCGTCCGGACCTCGTCGAGGCCCCGGCGCACCTGGCGCCGAACAGCTTCCCCAGCGGGCACACCGCGATCGCGATGAGCGTGATGTTCGGGCTCACCCTCGTGGTCCCCTACCGGGCGCGCGGTCTCGCCGTGGGCCTGTGCGCTCTGTGGGCCATGGCCGTGGGCGCGTACACCGTGGCAGCCGGATGGCACCGGCCCAGTGACGTGATCGGCGCCTACCTGCTCGTCCTCGCCGTGGCCTGCGGGCTGATCGCGCTCCTCGCCCGCCGCGGCAAGGTCGCCCCCGCGCGCACACGCCGTTTCCCGGTGCGCACCGTACTCGTCGTGGTGCCCCTCGCCCTCGTCGCCATGGGCGGCCTCGGCAGCGGGACCGTCCTCCTCGTCGACTCCATGTACGTCCTGGAGCCCACGGACCCGTCCGTCCCGCGCCTCGCCTACCGGGCCGGGCAGGCCCTCGTCGCCGGGGCGGGCGCGGCGGTCACGCTCGTGCTGCTCGCCCTGCTCCGCCGCGTCGACCTGGGCGCCTCGCCCGTCCCGTACCGGCTCACGGGCGTCGTGGCGACGGAGTCGACAGGGCCCTTTCCCACCGAGGCCGATCACGAGATATCTTGATGTCGAGCAATCTCGCAGACGCAGACGTGGAGCGGAGCACACCCGGTGACTGACTCGACCATCATCTACACCCACACTGACGAGGCGCCTGCCCTGGCGACGTACTCGTTCCTGCCCGTGATCCAGGCGTACGCCTCGACGGCCGGAGTCAATGTCGAGACCCGTGACATCTCCCTGGCCGGGCGCATCATCGCCGGATTCCCCGAGCGTCTCGAAGAGGGGCAGCGCATCGACGACGCCCTCGCCGAGCTCGGCGCGCTGGCCAAGACGGCCGAGGCCAACATCATCAAGCTGCCGAACATCTCGGCGTCCATCCCGCAGCTGAAGGCCGCGATCGCCGAGCTCCAGGCGCAGGGCTACGCCCTCCCCGACTACCCGGACGACCCGCAGACCGACGAGGACAAGGACGTCCGCGCACGGTACGACAAGGTCAAGGGCAGCGCCGTCAACCCGGTCCTGCGCGAGGGCAACTCCGACCGCCGCGCCCCCGGCTCGGTCAAGAACTACGCCAAGACCCACCCGCACCGCATGGGCGCCTGGAGCTCGGACTCCAAGACCAACGTGGCGACGATGGGCCAGGACGACTTCCGCTCCACCGAGAAGTCCGCCGTCGTCACCGAGGCCGGCGCCCTGCGCATCGAGCACGTCGCCGCCGACGGCACCACGACCGTCCTGCGCGAGTCGGTCCCCGTCCTCGCCGGCGAGGTCGTCGACGCCTCCGTCATGCGCGTCGCCGCCCTGCGCACCTTCCTCTCCGAGCAGGTCGCCCGCGCCAAGGCCGAGGACGTCCTCTTCTCCGTGCACCTCAAGGCCACGATGATGAAGGTCTCCGACCCGATCGTCTTCGGTCACGTCGTGCGCGCCTTCTTCCCGAAGACCTTCACCGCGCACGGCGCGGCGCTCGCCGCCGCGGGCCTCTCCCCGAACGACGGCCTCGGCGGCATCCTCAACGGCCTGGCCGCCCTCCCGAACGGCGCCGAGATCAAGGCGTCCTTCGACGCCGAGATCGCCGAGGGCCCGGCCCTCGCCATGGTCGACTCCGACAAGGGCATCACCAACCTGCACGTGCCGTCCGACGTCATCGTCGACGCCTCGATGCCGGCCATGATCCGCACCTCCGGCCACATGTGGGGCCCGGACGGCCAGGAGGCCGACACCCTCGCCGTCCTCCCGGACAGCAGCTACTCGGGTGTCTACCAGGCCGTCATCGAGGACTGCCGCGCCCACGGCGCCTTCGACCCGTCGACCATGGGATCCGTCCCGAACGTCGGTCTGATGGCGCAGAAGGCCGAGGAGTACGGCTCCCACGACAAGACCTTCGAGATCGCCGCGGCCGGCACCGTCCGCCTCGTCGACGGAGCGGGCGACGTGGTCCTGGAGCAGGAGGTCGCCGAGGGCGACATCTTCCGCGCCTGCCAGACCAAGGACCTGCCGATCCAGGACTGGGTCAAGCTCGCCGTCACCCGTGCCCGCGCCACCGGCGTGCCGGCCGTCTTCTGGCTGGACGAGACCCGCGCCCACGACGCGCGGCTGATCGCCAAGGTCGAGCAGTACCTGCGGGAGCACGACACCGAGGGCCTGGAGATCAAGATCCTCTCCCCGGTGGAGGCCACGAAGTTCTCCCTGGAGCGCATCCGCCGAGGCGAGGACACCATCTCCGTCACCGGCAACGTCCTCCGTGACTACCTGACCGACCTCTTCCCGATCCTGGAGCTGGGCACCAGCGCCAAGATGCTGTCGGTCGTCCCGCTGATGGCGGGCGGCGGCCTCTTCGAGACGGGCGCCGGCGGCTCCGCCCCGAAGCACGTCCAGCAGCTCGTCAAGGAGAACTACCTCCGCTGGGACTCGCTGGGAGAGTTCTTCGCCCTGGCCGCCAGCTTCGAGCACCTGGCCACCACCACGGGCAACGCCCGCGCCCAGGTCCTGGCCGACACCCTCGACCGCGCCACCGGCACCTTCCTCAACGAGGACAAGTCGCCGACCCGTCGCGTCGGTGGTATCGACAACCGTGGCAGCCACTTCTACCTGGCCCTGTACTGGGCCCAGGAGCTGGCCAGGCAGTCCGACGACGTGCAGCTCGCGGAGGCCTTCGCGGGCCTGGCCAAGACCCTGACCGAGCAGGAGGAGACCATCGTCTCCGAGCTCAACGCGGTCCAGGGCTCCCCGGCCGAGATCGGCGGCTACTACCAGCCCGACCCCGCCAAGGCCGCGGCCGTGATGCGTCCGTCCGCCACCTTCAACGAGGCCGTCGCGTCCCTCGTCTGATCGCGGAACGACAGCTCAGCCGCCCCGGCCGGAATTCCTCCGGCCGGGGCGGTCCCGTCGGTGGCGCATGTGCCATCCGGGTGTGAACCTGGATGGATGAGCTGGGCTTCATGGACGACCCCCGGCGTCTACACCGGGCGCGGTGGGGTGCTCACCGACGAGGTCGGAGCGGTCACGGGCGACCTGACCGTGCACACCACCTGGGCAGATGGGGAAGCACGCGTAGCCGTGCAGTACAGCGGTGCCTCCGACTGGTTCACGATGTCGGGAAGTCCGGTGCCGTGCTCCTCCGAGACGGAGAGCCGCGAACTCCACGAGGCCGCCGTCGAGGCCGTACGGGCAGGGCACGAGGCGACCGTGCCGTATCTGCCCCACCCACCCGCATAGCCGGCTTCGCGGCCCGGTAACGTCGCGTCCCCGGCCGCGAAGTGTTATTCCACCCGCTCCCACGGGTCTCCTCACGACGGGGACGGACAGACCCAGGCACGAGGGAGCAGGGCACATGCACAGCGACGAGCGCGGTACGGCCGCACTGGTGGACGCGGCCGCGGCCGGAGACACCGACGCCGGCGAGCTGCTGATACGCGCCTACCTTCCGCTGGTCTACAACATCGTCGGCCGGGCGCTCGACGGGCACGCGGACGTCGACGACGTCGTCCAGGAGACGATGGTCCGCGCCCTCGACGGGCTCCCCGGGCTCCGCGACCCCGAGCGCTTCCGGTCCTGGCTCGTCGCCATCGCGATGAACCAGATCCGCCGGCGCTGGCGCGAACGCCAGAACGGACCCGTCCCCGGCCTCGACCGGGCCGCCGAGCTCGCCGACCCCGGCGGTGACTTCGTCGATCTGACAATCCTGCGGCTCGGGCTCTCCGGGCAGCGGCGCGAGGTCGCCGAGGCCACCCGCTGGCTCGACGAGAGCGACCGTGAGGTGCTCGCCCTGTGGTGGCTGGAGGCCGGTGGCGAACTCAGCCGCGCGGAGCTGGCCGAGGCCCTGGAGGTCACCACCGCGCACGCGGCCGTCCGCGTCCAGCGGATGAAGGAACGGCTGGAGACGGGCCGGGAGGTCGTGCGCGCCCTGGCAGGGCGGCCGCCCTGCGCGGAGCTGGCGCAGCTCACCGCCGACTGGGACGGCCGGCCCTCCCCGCTCTGGCGCAAGCGCCTCGCCCGCCATGTGACGAGCTGCGCCCGGTGTGTCCCGGCCGGCGCGAACCTCGCCCCGGCCGAGGCGCTGCTGGTGGGCCTCGCCCTCGTACCCCCGCTCCTGCTCTGGGCCGCGCCGTCGCCGGGGACCGAGACGGCCGCCTGGGCGGGGAACCCGGTGGACCCGAGCCCGCACCCGAGCACGGGATCCGAAACGACTCCGTACGCGGGTGCGCCGGCGGACCCGGTGGCCGGCCAGGCCGCGGGGCCGGCCCCGGGCGGAAGCGCCGTCCCGCCCGGGGGTGCCGATCCGATGCCCCTGGACCCCGGGGCCGGGACGAGCGGGGCGGCCGGGGGCTCGCTGCGGCGGGCCTGGGTCGCCGGGGCGGTCACCCTCGGTGTGCTCGGCGGGATCATCCTGCTGGTGCCCGCCGAGCCGGAGTCCCGAGCACCCGCGCCCCCCGTCACGCCCGCGGCGGCCCCGCCCCCGGCCCCGACCACCACCCCGCCCCAACCGAGCCCCACCACCCCCTCGCCCACCCCGACCCCGACCCCGACGCCCACCCCGACGCGGACGGCAACCCCCGAGGAGCGGCTGAACCGCCTGGTCAACCAGCGGCGGGCGCAGGCGGGGTGCAAACCCCTGAGGACCGATCACCGGCTCGCCGAGGCGGCCCGCGCCTACGCCCGGGACATGGCGCGCCGCGGCTACTACGGACACAGCAGTCCCGAGGGCCGCTTCGCCGACACGCGGATCACGGCCGCCGGGTACGCCTGGTCCGCCTGGGCCGAGAACCTGGCGCGCGGCGCGTCCGACCCGGCCGCCGTCTTCGACGGCTGGATGGACGGCGCGATGCACGAACAGAACATGCTGGACTGCCGCTACCGCGACACCGGTGTCGCCGCCGTGCCGGGGCCCGACGGCACGGTCTGGGTGCAGAAGCTGGCCACGCCCGCGTCCTGAACCCGTACCGCCGCACCGGGCCGCCGGATCAGCGCCGGATGCCGAAGTTCTGCACCCACCAAGGGCCGTTGGAGGTCAGCGCCACCCCGACGCCGAGGTCCTTGAGCGAGCAGTTGAGGATGTTGCGGCGGTGCCCGTCGCTGTTCATCCAGTCCTCCATGGCCTCGACGGGCGTCCTGGGCCCGCGGTGGATGTTCTCCGCCCAGCTCGACCAGGTGTACCCGGCGGCCGTGATGCGGTCGCCCGCGTCCCGGCCCTCGGGGGTGGTGTGGCCGTAGTAGTCGCGGTCCGCCATGTCGTCCGCGTGGGCCTGTGCCGATTCATGGAGCCGGCCGTCGGCCCGCAGCGGGGAGCAACCGGCCTTCCCCCGCTCGCTGTTGGCGAGCGCGACGACCTGCTGGATGAACTGAGCGGCCTTCCCGTCACCGCCCGACTTCGGCCCCGCGACCACCGCCTGACCGGGTGCGAGGGCCTGAGAAGGCGCCTGGACCGGCGGCGCCGAGGCCGACGCGGACTCCTTCGCGGCAGGTGCGGGGGCCGGGGGCGCGGACCGGGGCGGCGAGGGCGTCACGGACGGGGTGCTCCCGGTGGTGGTGGCCCCGGTGGCGGCGGCGCCGGCCGGGGTGAGTGTGGCGGGCGCCGGTGAGGACGGCCCCGTCGGCGGCGGCGCGGACCTCCCGATGAGGGGCGCCACATTCGTCAGGGCGACCCCCTCCGAACGGGTGTCCGTTCCCGACGGGCTCCCCAGGGACGCCACGTACGCCCCCGTCGCAACCGTCAGCACCGCCGTGGCCGCGCCCACGAGCGCCACGGCCGTACGGAACGACGGCGCCCGGCCGAAACGGCGCCGAGGACTCCCGCCTCTGCGGTGCCGGCCGCCGCCGTGCGTCCGCTGCTCGTCGGGGCGTGGCTCGTCGTGGTGCTCCATGGGCTCCGCTCTCTTCTCCGGGGCCGCCGGATGGTCCGGCGGTGGGGGAGAGCCGCCGGGGCGGCGGTCATAACCCTTTCCGGGTCAGGACCAGCCGACACACCGCGTCAACCTGCCGCGTCACCCCGCCGGGTCAACCCTCGGCGCCAGCGCATCACTCGTGCGGCACGACCGCCACCGGGCACGGAGCCAGATGGAGCGCCGCGTGCGCCACCGAACCGATCCGCGGGCCGATCGCCCCACGCCGGGCCCGGCGCCCGACCACGAGCAGACGCGCGTCGCCCGACGAGCTGAGCAGCACCTCCCCGGCGCTCCCGATCTCCACCTGCTCCGTCACCCGGACCTCCGGGTACCGCTCCCGCCAGGGCGCCAGAGCCTCGCGCAGGGCCTTCTCCTCGTACGGGACGAGCCCGCCGGCCTCGTCGGCGAGCGCCATCGACCCCGGGCTGTAGGCGTACAGGGACGGCAGGCTCCAGGCCCGCACGGCCCGTACGGACGCCCCGCGCGCCGCCGCCGTCGCGAACGCGAACCCCAGGGCGGGGGCGCTGTCGTCCGGCCCGCCCAGCTGGCCGACGACGATCTCGCCGCCCTCGGGGGCCGGCTCCTCGCCGCCGTGCGCACGGACCGCCACGACCGGCCGCGTGGTGCCCGCGATGATCTGCTGACCGTGCGAGCCGAGCAGGAACCCCGCCACCGCGCCGTACCCGCGCGAGCCGATGACGAGCATCTCGGCCCGCTCCTCGGTGCTCAGCAGCGCGGCGACCGGTGCGTCGGGAAGGACCTCGGCGGTGAGGGCGAGGCCGGGAAACCGCGAGGCGATCGTCGACTCGGCCCCACGCACCACCTTGTCGGCGAGGTGCTCCTGGTGCACCGGGTCCTGCGTCAGCGGGAGGTCGAAAGGCTGCGGCCGCCAGGCATGGACCAGCCGCAGGGCGAGTCCGCGGTGCACGGCCTCCCGCGCGGCCCAGTCCGCCGCTGCCAGACTCTCGGGCGAACCGTCCACTCCGGCGACGATCCCACGGCTCATCAGGGCTGCCTCCCTCACTCGACGACTCCGGCCTGTCGACCGGAGCCTTTCCGCCCCAGCTTGGGTCAAACGGCCGCTCGGCGAGAGGGCCGGAGGTCCCGACACGCCGACCCGGACGCCCCGCGAGCAGGCCGCGGCGCCATGGCCGGAGGCGGCTCGCCGTCCGCCGGCCAGAGGGAACGGGTCCTCGCGACCGAGCGCGTCGTCCGGACGTCGCAGGCCGCCGGCCCGCCCCGCCGTGGCGCCCTCCAAGGCGCCGCGCGGCAGCGGAAGCGGCACCGACCGCTCCAGCACCCTCGCCGGTGCTCAGACGGAGGAGGGGGCCCAGTCCTTCCTGACCTCGAAGCGGTAGGTGCTCCGGTCGAGCACCCGCCCCTCGCCGTCGACGAGCGCCGCGTCCACCTCGTACAGACCCCGGGCCCGTGGGCCGTTCGGCACCCGCTCGGGCGGGAGCGCCAGCTCGTACGGGCCGCCGTGCCGGAAGTCCCCGAGCGCCACCTCGCGGCCGCCGAGTTCGGCCCCGGCCCGGTGCCTGACGTCGACCACCTTCAGGCCGGCCACCGATGAGCCGTCAACCCGGAAGCGGAGCACGGCCCGGCACTCCGTGCCTTCCTTCACCGTGAACGGGGCGGCCGCCTTCTCCGCCGCGGGTACCGGAACGGAGATGTCCTCGTGTCCCGTGTACTGGAGCTCCAGCCCGAGCAACCGGACGGCGGGGCGTTCCCGGGGAGGGACGGCCGGGGCCGTGTCGGCGAGGGAAACCATGGTGTACGCGCCTCCCGGGGCAGGGCCTCGCGAACGAGGGGGCGATACGACGCACCAGCGGCTACCCGATTTCCTCCCCGCGCATGCGGGTGGGTCGGACCTGGCGCGGCGGGCGGCGCGGTGAGGGAGGACCGCCCGTGTCTCTCAGCCTACGCGGCGCCCGCTGAGCGGCCCGGTGGCGTCCCCGCTCCCCGCCCGTACACCCCGCAGAAAGGCACCCAGTGCCTCCAGCGAGGTCGAGGACGGCTCCCATTCGAGTTCCCGCCGCGCCCGGTCCGGAGCGAGCAGCGGAAGCCTCAGCACCGCGTCGAAGAGGTCGGGCGAGGCCGGCGCCACCCGCAGGTGCCAGGCGGCCGCGAGCAGGCTCCGCGCCGCGCTGCTCGGCACCTTCACGGGCCGCGCGTCGAGGAGCGAGGAGAGCGCCGCGGTGTCGATCACCGGGTCCGCCGCGAGGTTGAAGGGGCCCCGCACGTCCCGTACGAGCGCACGGCGGTACGCGTCGGCCGCGTCGTCCGTGTGCAGCGCCTGGAAGCGCAGCCCCCGCAGCTCCGGCAGGAGGGGCAGCAGATCGGGGCGGAAGAGCCGGCCCGGGAAGTACCGGCCGGCGAAGATCCGCCGCTGCTCGCTCGCCGCCTCCTCCTTGAAGAGGAAGCAGGGCCGCATCCGGACCACGCGGGTCTGCGGGTGATCGCGCTCGAAGGTGTCCAGGACGCGTTCCAGGTACGCCTTCTCGCGGGTGTACGCGGCGCCCGGCCAGCCGTGGGTCGGCCACGACTCCGAGACGGGCGGGCCGTTCTCCGGCCCGGGTGAGTAGGCACCGACGGACGAGGCGTACACCAGGGCCGGCACGCGCGCCGCCGCCACCGCGTCGAAGACCCGCAGCGACCCGAGGACGTTGGAGCGCCAGGTCTCGACGGGGTCGTGGGTCGGCTGGAACCGCCATGCCAGATGGACCACCGCGTCGGCGTCGGCGATGTACTCGGCGAGCCGCGGCTCGTCGCTCTCCAGCGAGAGGTCCACCTCGGCCCACTCGGTCTTCTCCAGCGTCAACGAGGGCGTGCGGCGCGCGAGTCCGAGGACGGAGCCGATCCGGGGTTCGCGCGCCAGGACACGCGTCAGGCTCGTCCCGACGTTGCCCGTGGCACCCGTGACGACGACCTTCAGTCCCGTACTCGCCTTCATGAATCGACCTTCCGCCATTCCCGGCGGAAGCGCACGTCGGCCGCACCCGGTGACGGTTCGTGTCCGTATGGGTCGCGCGGGTGACGCGGTGACCCGAATATGGAGCGACGGAGGGAGTGGGGGCCGCGCCAGGAGGAGCATGATGTTGCTGCCCGACAGAAACAAGATCGACCGGCTGCTGCGGCACTACCGGGCCCAGGAGAGGGTGGTCCTGGCCCGGCCGTGCGACCTGTCGATGCGCAGGCGGTTCGAGGACACGGCGTACACGCTGTGCGTGCTGATGGGGGAACGGACCCCGCGCGAGGCCGTACACGCCGCCGAGCGGTACGTGGGAGGGACGGGCTCCGCACCGCGGCAGGCGCGGGAAGGGGCCCCGGCTCCTGACGGCCACGGCGTTCCGGGGCGCCTCGTCCCGGCCGATGGGGCGAGAGCCGCGTGGCGGGGTGCTGCCGGGGCATGAGAGGGATAGAACCGTGACTCCGTACGAGCATGGAGGGAGGCGGGTGATCCGATGACGTCGGAGCGGTTCGCCGTCACGGCCGAACCCGGACCGCAGCCCGGTGCCGTGGTGCTCTCCCTGACAGGGGAGCTCGACCACGACACCGCGGACACACTGCGGAGCGCTCTGGAGGAGCGGACCGGTGCCGAACGGATCCTGGTCGACTGCGAGAAGCTGCGCTTCTGCGACTCGACCGGCCTGAACGTGCTGCTCCGCGCCCGCCTGGCCGCCCTGGAGGAGGGCGGTCGCCTGGAACTGGCCGGCCTCCGCCCGCCCGTAGCCCGCATGTTCGAGATCACGGGGGCGCGGACGGTGTTCCGGGTGTACGAGAACGTGGCCGAGGCGATCGGCGAGCGGCGGGCCGGCGGCTAGGCGCGGATGGCGGAGGGCGTCGTGGGCGGGAAAGCCGTGGACGAGGGACAGGTGCGGCGGCTGGTGCTGTTCGGGACCAAGGGCGTCGTGATGCGCTGCCGCGACTTCACCGCCGAGGCGCTCGGCGACTGGGGCTGGATCCCGGCTGAGGGTGACGAGGGGCGTGAGCGGGTGGAGGACGTCCTGCTCCTGGTCTCCGAGGTCGTCACCAACGCCTGCCTTCACGCCGACGGCCCCGAGGAACTCGTCCTGCACCGCCGCGGCGACCACCTGCGGGTCGAGGTCTCCGACGGGAACCCCGAGCACCCGCGTAGGCGCCAGCCCCGCGCCCCCTCGCTGCCCGGTGGCCACGGACTGATGGTGCTGGACCGCCTGGCGGGGGCCTGGGGCTCCGAATCCCGCGCCCACGGCAAGGTCGTCTGGCTGGAGGTCACCCTTCCCACACCTCACGCCGACGGCCGCTGAACCGGGCGGTTCGGCCGTGTGCGGGGGCACGCTCTCACCGCGTGTAGGGCACGCTCTCAGCGCCTGTAGGGCACGCCCTCACCGCGTGTAGGGGTACGCCCTCAGCGGCCCGGCACGGCCTGGTGTTCCGTGGGGTCCTGCAGGAGGCCCGTCCGGAGTTCGTCCAGGATGCGGGCCAGCAGGCGCGAGATGTGCATCTGCGAGAGGCCGAGCCGTTCGCCGATCTCCGCCTGGGTCAGCTCCTCGCCGAACCGGAGCGCGAGTATCCGGCGGTCGCGCTCGTCAAGCCCCGTGATCAGCGGCTTCAGCGACTCCAGCGCGTCGATCAGCTCGAAGGCCCGCTCCTCTTCGCCGAGCCGCCGCGCGCCCGCGGTGACGGTCGACTCCTCGTCCCCGGCCGGAGTGTCGAGCGACCGGGCGACGTAGCCGTTCGAGGCCTGCTCGCCCTCGGCCACGCTCTCCTCGTCGATCCGCAGATGGTCGGAGAGCTCCGCCCGCGTCGGGCGCCGGCCGAGCCGCTGCTCCAGCGTGTCCACGGCCTTCGCCAGCTCGATGCGCAGCTCCTGGAGCCGGCGCGGCACTTGGACGGCCCAGCTCGTGTCACGGAAGAAACGCTTCATCTCGCCCACGATCGTGGGCAGCGCGAACGCCGAGAACTCCACGTCCCGGCTCACCTCGAACCGGTCGATCGCCTTGATCAGACCGATCGTGCCGACCTGGACGATGTCCTCCGTCGGCTCGGCCCGGTTCCGGAACCGGCGGGCGGCGAACTTCACCAGGCTGAGGTTCAGCTCGACGAGGGTGTTCCGCACGTACGCGTGCTCCGGCGTGCCCTCCTCCAGGGCCTCCAGGCGGGTGAACAGGGCGGTGGAGAGGGTCTGCGCGTCTGTCGTGCTCACTTCGGTGGGCCGGTCGATCTCGGGCAGACCGCCCAGTGCGCGCTCGCGCACGGCCGCTGTCTCGTCGGCCCTGGTACGGGTCGTGACGGTGGGCTTGCGGGGGGTGGACATGAGGGCTCCCTCGACGGGATGGGGTTGAGCCTCAGCCACCGGAGGGGCGGCCGGCTCCGTCGTTCGAGCGTCCACAGGCAATCATTCCCGTTCCTTCCGGTTTGACACGAGATGACCGGGAAGCGGAGACGTATGACGAGCGTATCGAGGAGCGGGGTGACGTCGCGCACGGCGGACAGGTCCCGGCACTTCACGCTGGGTGCGGGCCCGGGCGTGGTCGGTGAGTGCCGCGACCTGACCCTGCGGGCGCTCCAGGACTGGTTCGGCGCGGCGGCGGTCGTCGGGAACGTCGCCGTGGACGACATCCTGCTGCTCGTCTCAGAGGTCGTGGCCAACGCCTACGAGCACGGGGGAGCCCCGTACGAACTCCGCCTCGACCGCAACGGCCGCCGACTGCGGGTCCAGGTCAGCGACACCAGCCCGGTACACCCCCGGCCGCACGGACGGCACCGGGCGAGCCACACCTCGGGGCACGGGCTCTACCTGCTGGAACGGCTCTCCGCCGGGTGGGGCTCCGTCCCGCGCGGCCGGGGCAAGACGGTCTGGTTCGAGATGGCGGTGACTGACGCCCCCGCCCGCGCCCACCCTGCCTAGAGGCGCTGCCGACCCGGGGACGGCGTGCCTAGAGTGGAGAAGCGGAACGGCCTCCGCCCGCAGGTGCGCCCGGTACTCGAACCAGAACCCTCCGTGGCGCGGGCGCCGCGTCCGTACCGGTCTCGTACCCCTTCCGTGGAGCGTGAGGTCCGCGATGGAGAGTTCCCCCCGGCCCGCCGACCCCGAGCCGCACGCGCCCGCCTACCGACTCGGTGAGGACGGGCTCGGTGTGCTCCTGGCCGGGCTCACCGCCGTACGCGACGGTGACCTCTCCGTCCGGCTGCCCGAGTCCGCCGGAGGCATCCTCGGCGAGATCGCGTCCGTCTACAACGACATGGTCGACCAGCTCTCCCTCGTCACCTCGGAAGTCACGCGGGTCGCCAGCGAGGTGGGCGGACTGGGTCTGCTCGGCGGCCGGGCGCGCGAGCCGCGTGTGAGCGGGGTGTGGCGCGAGCTGACCTCCGGCGTCAACACGATGGCCGACAACCTGACCTCCCAGGTCCGGTCCATCGCGCAGATCGCCACCGCCGTCGCCCAGGGCGACCTCACACGGAAGATCCGCGTCGACGCGCGCGGCGAGATCCTGGAGCTGAAGGAGACCATCAACACGATGGTCGACCGGCTGTCCTCCTTCGCCGAGGAGGTCACCCGCGTCGCCCGTGAGGTCGGCACGGAGGGCAAGCTCGGCGGCCAGGCCACCGTCCACGGCGTCTCCGGGACCTGGAAGGACCTGACGGACAACGTCAACTCGATGGCCGACAACCTGACCAACCAGGTCCGCAACATCGCCCAGGTGACCACGGCCGTCGCCCAGGGCGACCTCACCAGCCGGATCGACGTCTCGGCGCGTGGCGAGATCCTGGAGCTGAAGACCACCATCAACACCATGGTCGACCAGCTCTCCTCCTTCGCCGCCGAGGTCACCCGGGTGGCCCGTGAGGTCGGTACGGAGGGCAAGCTCGGCGGTCAGGCCGAGGTCGAGGGAGTCTCCGGCACCTGGAAGCGGCTCACCGAGAACGTCAACGAACTCGCCGGCAACCTGACCCGGCAGGTCCGCGCCATCGCCGAGGTCACCAGCGCCGTCGCCGAGGGCGACCTCACCCGCTCCATCACCGTCGAGGCCCCCGGCGAGGTCGGCGACCTGCGGGACAACATCAACGCGATGGTCGAATCGCTGCGCGAGACGACCCGCGCCAACGAGGAACAGGACTGGCTCAAGACCAACATCGCCCGTATCACCGGTCTCATGCAGGGCACCCGCAGCCTCCCGGACCTCGCCGAACTCATCATGACCGAGGTACCGCCGCTGGTCTCCGCCCAGTACGGCGCCTTCTTCCTCGCCCGGCACGACGAGCGCGGCACCGAACTCGTCGTGACCGCCGCCTACGGTTCCTCCGACGAACCCGACGCCCCGGCCCGCCGCTTCCGGCTGGGCCAGTCCCTCGTCGGCCAGGCGGCCCGCGACCGGCGCACGCTCGTGGTCGAAGGGGTACCCGCCGGGTACGCCACCATCGCCTCGGGGGCCGGTTCCGGCGAACCGGCCATGCTGATCATCCTTCCGGTCGTCGTCGAGGACCAGGTCCTCGGCGCCGTCGAACTTGCCTCGCTCCGCCCCTTCGCGACCATCCACCGCGACTTCCTCGACCGGTTCGTCGACACCGCGGGCGCCGTCGTCGGCTCACTCGTCGCCAACCGCCGTACCGACGAACTCCTCGGCCAGTCCCAGCGGCTCACCGACGAACTGCGCGCCAGTTCGCAGGAACTGCAGGACCGGCAGCAGGAACTCCAGCGCTCCAACGCCGAACTGAAGGAGAAGGCGGCGCTGCTCGCCGAACGAAACAAGGACATCGAGTCCAAGAACCTCGTCATCGAACAGGCGCGGCAGGAGCTGGAGGCGCGCGCCCAGCAGCTCTCCCGGACGTCCATGTACAAGTCCGAGTTCCTCGCCAACATGAGCCACGAGCTGCGCACACCGCTCAACAGCCTTCTGATCCTGGCACGCCTGCTCGCGCAGAACCCCGAGGGGAACCTGACGGAGAAGCAGGTCGACTACGCCGAGGTCATCCACTCGGCAGGATCCGACCTGCTCCAGCTGATCAACGACATCCTCGACCTGTCCAAGGTCGAGGCGGGCAAGATGGACATCCGGCCCGAACGGTTCGCGCTGCACCAGCTCCTGGAGTACCTGGAGGCGACGTTCGGACCGGTGGCCGACGAGCGCGCGCTCACCTTCTCGGTCACCGTCTCCTCGGACGTGCCCGAGGAACTCACCACCGACGAGTCGCGGTTGCGGCAGATCCTGCGCAACCTGCTCTCCAACGCGCTGAAGTTCACCGAAGGGGGCGGGGTGGAGTTCATCATCGAGTACGCGGGCGACGACGAACCGCCTGTCGCGCTGCGGGACAGCGGGCCCGTGCTCGCGTTCCGGGTCACCGACACCGGTGTGGGTATCCCCGCCGAGCGGCTCGAAGGGATCTTCGATGCGTTCCAGCAGGGGGACGGGACGACGGCCCGCCGCTACGGCGGGACCGGGCTCGGGCTCTCCATCAGCCGGGAGGTGGCCGGACTGCTGGGTGGAGTCATCGACGTCCACTCCACCCCGGGCAAGGGCAGCCGGTTCACGTTCTACCTGCCCGCCCCACGGCCCTCCCACGCCGGAGTACGGGCGCAGGCGGACGGCACCGAAACGGGCCGCACCTCCGCCACCGTAGCCCCCGGTACGTACCCCGGCGGTGTCCAGGACCCCACGACCGCCGGCCGTACGGTGCTCGTGGTCGACGACGACGGGCGCAACGTGTACGCGCTCACCGAGGTGCTCGAACGCCACGGCGTCCAGGTGCTGCAGGCCGACGGCGGCAGGGCGGGCCTCGCCCTTCTGGAGCAGCACGACGAGGTAGAACTCGTCCTGATGGACGTGATGATGGCGGGTATGGACGGCTACGCCACGACGGAGGCGATCCGGGGCCTCCCGGGCCGCGGCGGGCTTCCCGTCATCGCCGTCACCGCCAAGGCCATGCCGGGCGACCGGGCCCGAGCCCTCGCGGCCGGCGCCAGCGACTACGTGGCGAAGCCCGTGGACGCCGACGAACTCATGGCCAAGGTCCGCCAATGGCTGAGCAGCTCGCCGCGCCGGACCGGCCCGGGGCCGTGAGCCACACCGGTCGGCCCTGACCCGCCGGCGCCCGGCCCTGTCGCGGCCCCGCACCCGCTGGGACGGATCCGTGCGACCTCGCGCGTGCCGTGACGGCGCGTGGCCCGACGGCCTGTCCTGTCGCGGCCCCGCACCCGCTGGGACGGATCCGTGCGACCTCGCGCGTTCCGTGACGGCGCTCGCCGTGACCGGACCGGACCGGGCCGTGGAGCTGCTCGCGCGGCGCCGGGCCGGAGGCGTGTACGCGGCCGGTGGCCTCGTCAGCGTACGCGTACGGCGACGAGGCTCGTGTCGTCGTCCGTGTCGCCGTCGGCGACGTCGAGCAGACGCTCCACCTGTTCGTTCGGCGGATAGCCGCTGACCAGTTCCGCCTTTGCGGCGAGGCGTGCCAGCCCGTCGTCCAGGCCGTCGTGGCGGCGCTCGACCAGCCCGTCCGTGTACAGCAGCAGCGTGTCGCCCGGCCGCAGCGCCGTGCGCCTTTCCTCGTACGTGTACGAGGGCACCGCGCCCAGCAGGATGTCCTGCGGCGGGTCGATCAGCCGCGCCGTGCCGTCGCGCACGAGCAGCATCGGCAGGTGTCCCGCGCTCGACCAGACCAGCTCCCGGTCCGCCGGGTCGTACAGCGCGCACACCGCCGTCGCGGTCGGGTATCCGCTCGTGCGCAGAGTCATCTCGTTGAGCCACCCCATCAGCCGCCGCGGCGACTCTCCGGTGCAGGCGAGCCCCCGCTGGGCGTTGTGCAGCGCGACCATGCCGGTCACCGAGTCGATCCCGTGCCCGGCGACGTCCCCGACCGCCACGAGGACCTTGCCGCTGGGCAGCGGCTGCACGTCGTACCAGTCGCCGCCCACCCGGTACTCCGCGGCGGCCGGCCGGTACCGGGCCGCCACCACGAGTCCGGGGAACTCCTGGAGGTCGGGGACCTCGGGCACGATCGCCTGCTGCAACTGCTGCGCCATCTGGTGCCGCAGCTCGGCCCGGGTCCGTACGGCCGTCAGCTGGTCGAAGGTCGCGGTCAGAGCCGCCTCCGTGCGGCGGCTCGCCGACACGTCCTGGTACACCCCCGCGAAGCCCGTGACCTTCCCGCCGTCGAGGAGCGGCTCCGCGGCCACCCGGACATGGCGGACGGTGCGGTCGCCGAGGACGATCCGCAGCACCGTCTGCGCCCCGGTGCGCCGCTCCGTCAGCACCCTGAGCAGATCGGTCAGCGCCTCCCCGTCCTCCGGGTGCACCAGCCCGCGCAACCCGAGCAGGGGTACGGGAGGCTCGTCACGACCCCGGCCGAAGAGGGCGTACGCCTGCTCCGACCACACCGTGTCGCCGCCCGTCAGGCTGTCCTGGAACAGCGCCACGCTCTGCAACCGGGACACGGCGCGCTCCGAGGCGAGCCCCGGATCGGTCGCGGCGTGCCACAGCACCACCACCCGCTCGTCCCCGGCCGGCAGGACCCGTACGTCGACCAGCGGCGGGCTGCCGTCCTCTCCGGGGGTCGCCGACGCCGGGAGCCGCGCCACGCGCTGGGTGCGCACCGTCCGGTGGGCGCGCCGCGCCAGATGGGCGATGTCGGCGTGGACACGGGGGAGGGCGAGCGCCAGGGACCGGTGGTCCTCGGGCAGGTGAGCGCCACCGAGGGCTGCCATGGCGTAGTCGTTGAGATGCTCGACGGTCGGCGGCGACGCGGGCGAGGCCACCCGCAGCAGCATCGCCGGGTGCGAGAGTGCGTCCAGGACGTCCACGAGCGCCGGAGCGCCCGACGGGGGCGAGTCCGTCGCGTCGAGCACGGTGCCCGCCACGTCCATCAGGCCGACCAGGGCCCTGCGCAGGGGCTCGTCGAACGTCGCGGGGCCCGGCCAGGCGGCCAGGGCCAGGCCGACCGTCGCGCCGCGCTGCCGCAGCGGGAGGACCGCCCGCGCCGCGCGCGGCGCGGGTCCCGGCAGCACCTCCGTGGCCGACGGGCCGGCGTCCAGCCAGACGGGTTCGCCGTCGCCGAGGACCGAGCGAAACGCGAACGGGGCCGCAGGAGGGATCCACTGCCAGGCGGCGGCCTCCGCGGCACCTGCACCGGCGTGTCCGGCCAGGCGCAGGCAGCCCCAGGCGTCCCGGCGCCAGAACCACAGGCTCTCCGCTCCGAGCGGGACGAGCCCGCCTTCGAGCAGGGCGTGTGCCGCCTCGCCGACGGTGTCCAGCGTCTCCGCCGCACTGGCCGCCTGCCGCGCCCGCCGCTCCTCGGGGGTGCTGAAGACGACGGGAGCGTCGTCCTCTGCCCGGGCGGGGGCGGACGAGGGGACGGGGGCGGCGGAGGCGGAGGTGATGGGCCCGCCGCCGGATGCTCCCGCGACGCCGTTGACGATGTCGGCGGAGAGGTCCTCGATGCCGAGCCCCGTCGCCCTGGACAGGGCGGCCAGGTGTTCCACCGCGTCGGCGGGGGAGGCGCCCAACTGGGCCGAGAGGACACCGGTGGCCAGATCGATCAGATGGCGGCGGGTGAGTTCGGCGCGCAGTCGCCGGTTCTCGGCCGACAGGCCGGCGGCCACGGGCCCCTGGGGCCCCTCCGCAGACGTCGTCACGACTCCTGCCGTCCTTCCACCGTGAGAATGTCCGTAAGATCCGTTTCGCTCAGGATTCTACCGTTGCGCGCCGTGGTGGCGTGTGTCCGAACGCCGGTTCCGGGTACGCGCACGGCGGAACATTCGGCGATCGGGTGGGAGGCGCCCGGTGAAGGAAGAAGCCGGTCTCTCGCCGCTCGAGCGGCGTGTCCTGGCCGAGATCGAGGAGGCGCTGGGCGAGGACGCCTCGCTGGAGCGCGGGCTCCGCACGCTGCGCGCGAAGGCGCGGGCTTCCGGGTGCGGGGACGGCCGGGCCACGGTCCGGCCGACCGCCGTGAGGCGGTGGCCGTCACCCTGCTGGGCGCCGTGGCCCTCGTGGTGCCGGTGCTGGCGGTCGTGACCGCCGAGCCCGCCCTGATCTGGGCTTTCGCGGCCGTGTGGGTGATCACCCTGTCCGGTCTGCTGCGCCTCGTCGTCCGCTGGTCACGACGGCTGAAGCCGAGGTCCTGGCCTTCCTGACGCCCGGCCCGGCGCCGCAGTCCGGGCCGGCCGCCCCACGTCCCCCATCGGAGAGGAGCACGCCATGCCGCGTGGATCGAGCCCCAAGCGGGAACGGCAGTACGAGCACATCAAGGAGAGCGCCCTGGACAGGGGCGAGAGCACGAAGCGCGCGAAGGAGATCGCGGCGAGGACGGTCAACAAGGAACGCGCCCGCTCCGGCGAGTCGGAGACGGCGAGCAAGAGCTCGACCGAGGACATGTCGTCCTCGAAGCGCGGCGGGCAGCGCTCGCACAGCGGCTCGCAGGGACCGACGTACGACCAGCTCTACGCCGAGGCGCAGCGGCGTGGCATCCACGGCCGCTCGTCGATGAACAAGGCCGAACTGAAGCGTTCCCTCGGCGACTGAGCGCGGAAGGGTTCCCTCGGCCGCTGAGCCCGGCCGGACGTCGGCGAGACCCGTTGATGCTCCTATTGCTGTCAAGCGGCTTGGAGCCACTTGCGGTAGGCGTGAGTGAGGTCGTCGTCCCTGCTGAGTCCTCTTTCGAGCCTGG
>NZ_JBHUYJ010000127.1:0-19831 GCF_042668715.1 Streptomyces sp. NPDC057271 | reverse complement strand
CCCGTATCGACAAGGGCGACGGGGACTTCGCCACCGCCGCCGACGTGGCGGCGGAGAAGGCGATCCTCGATGTCATCCGGGCCGCTCGGCCCGACGACTCGGTGCTCGGCGAGGAGAGCGGGCGGCAGGGTGCGGCCGATGCCGCGCGCCGGTGGCTGGTGGATCCGCTCTGCGGAACCCTGAACTACGCCGTCGGCACCATGCTCGTGGCCGTCAACGTGGCGCTGCGCGACGGGGCCGCGGCGGTGGCCGACCCGTTCAGCGGCGAGGTCTTCCTCACCGACGGCGAGGCCGCCTGGGTGCGGCGCGGGGGCGACGGCGAGGGCGACGGCTCCGTCACGCCGCTCGCGCCGACGCCCGCCACCCGCCTTGTGGATGTCAACCTCGATCCGCCGTTTCCGAGCGCACCCGGGTTCCGGGCGGTGGACCTGCTGGCCCACCCCGGATTCGTCGAGCGGTTCCGGCCGCGGGTCGTGTCGTCGACGCTGGCACTGGCCTGGGTCGCGGCTGGCAAGCGGGCCGCGTACGTCAGCGACGGCGGCGATCTGTCGGGGAGCGTGCACTTCGCCGCGGGCATCGCCCTGTGCCGGGCGGCCGGCTGCGTCGTCACCGGGGTCGACGGGGGACCGCTCGGGGCCGGCGGCGGTGGGCTCGTGGCGGCGGCCGACGCCGAGACCCACGAGCAGCTGATGTCGATGATCCGGGGCTGATACGGGTCGGTCTGAACGGAAGGGCCGCACGGCGTCAGCGGCGGTCGAAGCTGAAGAGCTGGCCCCGGGCGTCCGCACGACACGGGGCCTGGGCCGGCGCGACCCAGGCTGCGGCCCGGTCGCCGACGACGGTGACGCAGGAGTTCGCGGTCGCGGAGCCACTCGGAACGATGCGGTATCCGGTCACCGGGGTACCGAAGGGCTCCAGGCGAAACGTTTCCACGCGAGACGGATCCCCGCACTCGGAGTCCTCGAACGCGGCGTCGGGGATCCGTCCGCCCGAGGGGATGCCGAAGCAGCCGAGGCCGCGGTCGGGGTGGTCGGAGACGATCCGCCACTCCCCGGAGCCGAGGTCCTCCAAGGAGTACCGGGGGACGTCGGCGCCCTCGCACTCCCGCTGGTGGATCTGACCGCTGCGGCCGCCGCGCCGCTCGTTCAGGCAGAGGTCCGAGCCGATCACCCGTATCCGTACGTCCCCGGCGGCGGGCGCGGTGAGGGCACCGGCCGTGGTCTTCGGGCGGTCGCCGCTCTCGTCCCGCACAAGGGCGGCGACCACGCTGACGGCGGCGAGGACGAGGCCGGTGACGGCGACGAGGGTGACGAGGGTCCGCCGTATCCGGGAGCGGGGACCGGCGTCGGCGTCGGCCCCGCGCGGGTCGGGGGCGCCGTCCCCGCCGGCGTGTCCCTCGGTCATGCGTGCTCGCCACCCCTCCCCCGGACAGGGTCGGGACATGTCCGGGACAGCCCCAAGCCTTGTTGATCCGGCCGTTCGACTCAAGAGTGGAAATCGGCAATGTCCGGCCCCCGGGGCCGGAACCACCACGGGCGGAACACGGGGGAACACGGGGGAACGGGAGGGCCCCGATCGTCCGGCGGTTTCTCGGGGACGATCGGGGCCCTTCGGCGTCGGGACGCCTCCGGGACCGAGGTCCCGGGCGGGGCAGGTCAGAAGACCGACTCGGCCTCGGACATCCGGCTCGACGGGACGGTCTTCAGCTGCGTGACGGCCTCGGCCAGCGGGACCATGCGGATCTCGGTGCCGCGCAGCGCCGTCATCTTCCCGAAGTCGCCCCGGTGGGCGGCCTCCACGGCGTGCCAGCCGAAGCGGGTGGCGAGAACCCGGTCGTACGCCGTCGGCGTGCCGCCGCGCTGGACGTGCCCGAGGATGACCGGCCGGGCCTCCTTGCCGAGGCGCCGCTCCAGCTCGATGGCGAGCCGCGTGCCGATGCCCTGGAAGCGCTCGTGACCGTACTGGTCGATCTCGCCCTTCTTGTACTCCATGGAGCCCTCGGCGGGGTGCGCGCCCTCGGCGACGCAGACGACGGCGAACTTCTTGCCGCGCGCGAAGCGCTCCTCGACCATCTTGACGAGGTCGTCGACCTGGAAGGGCCGCTCGGGCAGGCAGATGCCGTGGGCGCCGCCGGCCATGCCGGACTCCAGCGCGATCCAGCCGGCGTGCCGGCCCATCACCTCGACGACCATCACGCGCTGGTGGGACTCGGCGGTGGTCTTGAGACGGTCTATGGCCTCGGTCGCCACGCCCACGGCGGTGTCGAAGCCGAAGGTGCGGTCCGTGGAGGAGATGTCGTTGTCGATCGTCTTGGGGACACCGACGACCGGCATACCGGCGTCCGCGAGCATCCGGGCGGCCGTCAGCGTGCCCTCGCCGCCGATCGGGATGAGCACGTCGATGCCGTACTCCTTCGCCAACTCCGGTGCGGACGCGGCTGCTTCGGCCAGTCGGTTGCGCTCCAGGCGGGCGGAGCCGAGGATGGTTCCGCCGCGGGCGAGGATGCCGCTGACCGCGTTGAGGTCGAGGGGGCGGAAGTGCCCGTCGAGGAGACCCTTGAACCCGTCCTCGAAGCCGATGACTTCGTCGCCGTGGCCGGTGAGCGCCCGGTGTACGACCGACCGGATCACTGCGTTCAGGCCAGGGCAGTCGCCGCCTGCGGTGAGAACTCCGATGCGCATCGTGCCGTGTCTCCTGCTCGGTAGTGGTACGTGTGAGCTTCGTCGATTCTCCCACGTCCGGCCCCGCCCCCGCGCTCCCGGCTGCTCCCCGCACCCGTCCCCGAGGGCCTTTCGTCCCCTTTCAGGGGCCCTTTGCCCGGCGGGCGTCTTATCCACCCACGGAGGTATTGTCAAGAGGGCTATGCCACCCTACCGGGGCTTTTTGAACACACTCGGTTGACGCGACCGGGTGCATGGGAACGGGACAGGAGACCACGGCGTGACGCGCAGCGTGTACGTGACCGGGATCGACCGCGGGGACGGCCGGCAGGTCGTCGAGCTGGGAGTCATGGAGCTCCTGACCCGCCAGGTGGACCGGGTGGGGGTGTTCCGGCCCCTGGTGCACGACGGCCCGGACCGGCTCTTCGACCTGCTGCGTGCCCGCTACCGGCTCTCCCAGGACGCGGCGAGCGTCTACGGCATGGACTACCACGAGGCGTCCGCGCTCCAGGCCGAGCAGGGTACCGACGAGCTGGTCTCCCGGCTCGTCGACCGCTTCCACGCGGTGGCCCGGGAGTACGAGGTCGTCCTCGTCCTCGGTACGGACTTCGCCGCCACCCAGCTCCCCGACGAGCTGGCGCTCAACGCGCGCCTCGCCAACGAGTTCGGCGCCTCGGTGATACCCGTGGTGGGCGGCAAGGGCCAGCCGGCCGAGTCCGTACGGGCCGAGGCGCGCAACGCCTTCCGGGCGTACGACGGGCTGGGCTGCGACGTGCTCGCGATGGCCGTCAACCGGGTGGCCGCCGACGACCGGGCGGCCATCGCCGAACGACTGGCGGCCCGGCTGCCGGTGCCCTGTTACGTCCTGCCGGACGAGCCCGCGCTCTCCGCCCCCACGGTCGCCCAGATCACCCATCACCTGGGTGCCTCGGTCGTGCTGGGCGACGACGCGGGCCTGGCACGCGACGCCCTGGACTTCGTCTTCGGCGGCGCGATGCTGCCGAACTTCCTCAACGCGCTGACCCCCGGCTGTCTGGTGGTCACCCCCGGGGACCGCGCCGACCTCGTCGTCGGGGCGCTCGCGGCGCACTCGGCCGGCACCCCGCCCATCGCCGGCGTCCTGCTCACCCTGAACGAGCGCCCCAGCGACGAGATCCTGACCCTGGCCGCCCGGCTCGCGCCCGGCACCCCGGTCATCTCGGTCCCCGGCAACAGCTTCCCCACGGCCGCCGAACTCTTCTCCCTCGAAGGCAAGTTGAACGCGGCCACGCCCCGCAAGGCGGAGACCGCGCTCGGCCTCTTCGAGCGGCACGTGGACACCGCCGACCTGCTGAAGCGGATCTCGGTGGCCCGCACCGGCCGGGTCACCCCGATGATGTTCGAGCACGACCTCCTGGAGCAGGCCCGCGCCGACCGCCGTCGCGTGGTCCTGCCGGAGGGCACCGAGGAGCGCGTGCTGCGCGCGGCCGACGTGCTGCTGCGCCGGGACGTCTGCGACCTGACGCTGCTCGGCGACGTCGAGGTCATCCGTAAGAAGGCCGCGGACCTCGGCATCGACCTGTCGTCGCCGTCGACCCGGCTCATCGACCCTCAGACCTCCGAGTTGCGCGACGCGTTCGCCGCGAAGTACGCCGAGCTGCGCGCGCACAGGGGCGTGACGGTGGAGCTGGCGTACGACGTCGTCTCGGACGTCAACTACTTCGGGACGCTGATGGTGGAGGAGGGCCTCGCCGACGGCATGGTCTCCGGCTCGGTGCACTCCACGGCGGCGACGATCCGCCCCGCCTTCGAGATCATCAAGGCCAGGCCTGGGGGCACCTCCCAGGGCGAAGCCTCCGGGGGAGCATCCATCGTCTCGTCCGTCTTCTTCATGTGCCTGGCCGACAGGGTGCTGGTGTACGGGGACTGCGCGGTGAACCCGGACCCGAACGCGGTGCAGCTCGCGGACATCGCCGTGCAGTCGGCGGCCACCGCGGCCCGTTTCGGTGTCGAGCCGCGGATCGCGATGCTGTCGTACTCCACCGGCACCTCGGGCTCCGGCGCGGACGTCGACAAGGTCCGCGAGGCGACGAAGCTGGTACGGGAGTCCCACCCGGAGCTGCGGATCGAGGGCCCCATCCAGTACGACGCGGCCGTCGAGCCGTCCGTCGCGGCGACCAAGCTGCCGGGGTCGGAAGTGGCCGGCCAGGCGACCGTGCTGATCTTCCCCGACCTCAACACCGGCAACAACACGTACAAGGCCGTGCAGCGCTCGGCCGGCGCCGTGGCCGTCGGCCCGGTCCTGCAGGGTCTGCGCAAGCCGGTGAACGACCTCTCGCGCGGCGCGCTCGTCAGCGACATCGTCAACACGGTCGCCATCACGGCGATCCAGTCCCAGATCCCCCAGGCCCCCGAGGGCCAGTCCCAGGAGCTCCCCGCATGACCGGCACCGGCACCGCGACCCGCGTTCTCGTCCTCAACTCCGGCTCCTCGTCGGTGAAGTACCAGCTGCTCGACATGCGCGAACGGAGCAGGCTCGCGGTCGGCCTGGTGGAGCGGATCGGCGAGAGGACCTCGCGTCTGGTCCACACCCCGCTGCAGGGCGGCGGGGGCGCCCAGCGGGAGCGGACCGGTGCCATCGCCGACCACGCGGCCGCCCTGAAGGCGGTGGCGGAGGAGTTGTCGGCGGACGGCCTCGGCCTCGACTCCCCCGAACTGGCGGCCATCGGCCACCGGGTGGTGCACGGGGGGCTGCGGTTCACGGCGCCGACCGTGATCGACGAGGAGGTGCTCGCCGAGATCGAGCGGCTCGTCCCGGTCGCGCCGCTGCACAACCCGGCGAACCTGACCGGGATCCGTACGGCGATGGCGCTCCGCCCCGACCTGCCCCAGGTCGCGGTCTTCGACACCGCCTTCCACACGACGATGCCGGAGTCGGCGGCCCGGTATGCGATCGACGTGGAGACGGCGGACGCGCACCGCATCCGGCGGTACGGCTTCCACGGCACCTCGCACGCCTATGTCTCCCGTGAGACGGCGAAGCTGCTGGGCAAGGAGCCGGAGGAGGTGAACGTGATCGTGCTGCACCTGGGCAACGGGGCGTCGGCCTCGGCCGTCAGGGGCGGGCGGTGCGTGGACACCTCGATGGGGCTCACTCCGCTGGAGGGCCTGGTCATGGGCACGCGCTCGGGTGACGTCGACCCGGCGGTGACCTTCCACCTCAAGCGGGTGGCGGGCATGACGGACGACGACGTGGACACCCTGCTCAACAAGAGGTCCGGGCTCGTCGGGCTCTGCGGCGACAACGACATGCGGGAGATCCGCCGCCGGATCGACGAGGGCGACGAGCGGGCGGCCCTCGCCTTCGACATCTACGTCCACCGGCTGAAGAAGTACATCGGGGCGTACTACGCCGTACTCGGGCGGGTGGACGCGATCGCGTTCACGGCGGGTGTCGGGGAGAACGCGGCTCCGGTACGGGAAGCTGCGATCGTGGGCCTGGAGGAGCTGGGCCTGGCGGTGGACGCCGATCTCAACGCCGTACGGTCCGGCGAGGCACGGATCATCTCGCCGGCGTACGCGCGGGTGGCGGTCGCCGTGGTGCCGACGGACGAGGAGTGGGAGATCGCGCGTCAGAGCTACGACCTGGTGGCCGCGGCCGCTCCGGAAGTGAACGCCTGAGCGACCCCGCGCCCATTTGTACTTTCCACCAGCCGGAATATTCCGCAGTGAAACAAACCGATAGGATCCGCCTCATGCGCCGTTCCAAAATCGTCTGCACGCTGGGCCCCGCCGTCGACTCGTACGAGCAGCTGAAAGCGCTCATCGAGGCCGGTATGAACGTGGCCCGATTCAACATGAGCCACGGGACCCAGGCAGAGCACCAGGAGCGGTACGACCGTCTCCGCAGGGCGGTGGCCGACACCGGCCGTGCCGTCGGTGTGCTCGCCGACCTCCAGGGCCCCAAGATCCGTCTGGAGACCTTCGCGGAAGGTCCCGTCGAGCTGGTGCGCGGTGACGAGTTCACCATCACCACGGAAGACGTCGCGGGTGACAAGTCCATCTGCGGCACCACGTACAAGGGCCTGCCGGGAGACGTCTCCAAGGGCGACCAGGTCCTGATCAACGACGGCAACGTCGAACTGCGGGTCGTCGAGGTCGAGGGCCCGCGGGTCAAGACCGTGGTCATCGAGGGCGGTGTCATCTCGGACCACAAGGGCATCAACCTGCCGGGTGCCGCAGTCAACGTCCCGGCCCTGTCCGAGAAGGACGTCGAGGACCTCCGCTTCGCGCTCCGTATGGGCTGCGACATGGTCGCCCTCTCCTTCGTCCGCGACGCCGACGACGTCAAGGACGTCCACAAGGTGATGGACGAGGAGGGCCGCCGGGTCCCGGTCATCGCCAAGGTGGAGAAGCCGCAGGCGGTGGAGAACATGGCCGCCGTCGTCGCGGCCTTCGACGCCGTCATGGTGGCCCGCGGCGACCTCGCCGTGGAGTACCCGCTGGAGAAGGTCCCGATGGTGCAGAAGCGCCTCGTGGAGATGTGCCGCCGCAACGCCAAGCCGGTCATCGTCGCCACCCAGATGATGGAGTCGATGATCACCAACTCCCGCCCCACGCGCGCCGAGGCCTCCGACGTGGCCAACGCGATCCTGGACGGCGCGGACGCGGTCATGCTCTCGGCGGAGTCCTCCGTCGGCGCCTACCCGATCGAGACCGTGAAGACGATGTCGAAGATCGTCACCGCGGCCGAGGAGGAGCTGCTCTCCAAGGGCCTCCAGCCGCTCGTGCCCGGCAAGAAGCCGCGCACGCAGGGCGGTTCGGTGGCCCGCGCGGCCTGCGAGATCGCGGACTTCCTGGACGGCAAGGCGCTGATCGCCTTCACCCAGTCCGGCGACACCGCCCGCCGCCTCTCGCGCTACCGCGCGATCCCGCCGATCCTGGCCTTCACCACCGACGAGGCCACCCGCAACCAGCTGACGCTGAGCTGGGGCGTGGAGTCCTTCCTCGTGCCGTTCGTGGAGACCACGGACGCGATGGTCGACATCGTCGACGCGGAGCTGCTGAAGCTCCAGCGTTACAACGAGGGCGACACCATGGTCATCACGGCCGGCTCGCCCCCCGGCGTCCCCGGCACCACGAACATGGTCCGGGTGCACCACCTGGGCGGCGCCGGTCGCGACTGACGCACCGAGCCCGGCCTCCGGCCATGACGAGGGCCCCCGTCCGGATCGGACGGGGGCCCTCGTCATGTGCGGCTCCCTGACGGGTCCATGTCGCGCGCGGCTCCCTGACGGGCACGTGACGACGCGGCTCCCTGACGGGCTCGTGTCGACGCGGCTCCCTGACCGGCTCGTGTCGACGCGGCTCCCTGACCGGCTCGTGTCGACGCGGCTCCCTGACCGGCTCGTGTCGACGCGGCTCCCTGACCGGCTCGTGTCGCGCGCTGCGCGTCAGCTGGGCTCGACCGTGTTGCGCAGGCCGGGCACCGTGAGCGTGCCGCCGAACTGACCGGCCTGGGTCACCTCGACGTCCGTGAAGATCGCGAACGGTACGTCGAGCGGCGGCGGGGTCTCCGGGCTGAAGGTGACCGGGATGATGCCGAAGAGGTTGCCCTTCAGCTTCTCCGTGTACATGGTCACGGTGCCGTTGCTCATGGTCGACGTCGAGCCCTTGTCGGAGCGGACGTGTCCCGTGTAGCCCTCCGAGTGGACGGTGCGCTGGTGCAGGTCCTTGATGTCCACGCCGTCCTTCGCGGTGAACTTCAGCACCTTCTTGATCCTTCCGCTGCCCGTCTTCACCTCGACGATGCCGTGGTACTTGAGACCCTTGAGCGTGAGCCTCGTGCTGTTGAGGATCCACGGCTCGTCCGGGAGCAGCGGGACGCCCGGCTCCAGCTCCGCGGCCGCGAGCGCCTCGGGGTCGGCCTCGGGGCACGGGAAGCGCGGCTTGGCGCCCTCGGGTATGTCCTCGTCCTTCTTGGCGTCGAGACCCTTGGCGTCCTCCGGCAGCTCCTCGACCGTGGCGCCGGCCTTCTCCGCGGCGTCCTTGATCGCGGCCTTGGTCTTGTCGACCGGGGCGTCGTCGGTGGCCTCGCCCGGCTTGGGCGCCGTGGTCGCCGGCTTGTCGTCGGGTTCGGCCGTCGGCTTCTCGGCAGGTTCGTCGGCCGGCGGCTTCGTCGTGGTGGCGGTCTGCGTCGGCGTGGCCGTCGGGGTGGCGTCGGGCCCGTCGAAGAGGTCCTTGATCTTGTCGCCGAGGCCCAGCGGGTCGAGCGGGTTGACGCTCTTCGTCGGGGTGGGCGCCGGGGCCGGGGCCTGCTGCTCCTCGGCGTCCGGCTTCGTCGTGGCCGTCGCCGAGGGAGTGGACGTCGGCTTGGGCGCCTCCGGCTCCTCCGTCGTGTCGGGCTTCGGCGATCCGGTCGGGCTCGGGCTCTCGCTCGCGTCGGCCGTGGGCTTGGGCTCGGGCGTCTCGGCGGGCTTCGTCGACTCCTCGGCCACCGGCTCGTCCGAGCGGGTCACGCACGGACCGGGCGCGAAGGGGATGTCCTTCTCGTCGGCGAGGGCGAGCTTGGGCGCCATGCCCATGCCCATCAGGACCGCGGTCGGCATGGCGGCCAGGGCCATCGCCTTTCCCGCGGGTCCCTGGATCTTGTTCAGCAGCGACTTGCGCGGTGCCGCGTGCCGCGGACCCCTGCGAGCCAGAGTGGCGTCGTCCGCAGCCGTCGCCGACTGCGCCGACTGTGTTTCGTCACCCCGCACTGTTCCTCCCGCCGTTGGCATCGATCGTCGATTCGGTCGCCTGCGCACCGGAACCCGCCTGCGGGTCCGGCTCCTCACCGGCGCGCTGCTCCGGAACCGCGGCCTTCCCGAAGTCGACCGGCTGGGTCTCCTCCGGTGCCTCGGATCCCTGCGGCTGACCGTCGTACTCGTGCTCGCCCGCGTCGGCGCCCGTCGGCTCGCCGGCCGGCTTCGCGGTCCCCTCCACCGGAGCGCCCGGGGCCCACGCGACGGAGAGTCCGCCACCGACCAGGGCCAGCAGGAAGCCCATGAAGAAGCCGCCGAGGTTGGAGACCGGGATGGAGACGAGCGCCAGCACGATCGCCGCGACGCCCGAGAAGACCCGTACGACGGGCTGGAACCACATCGTCAGTCCGAGCGTCACCAGAAGCACGCCGATGATCAGCGCTCCGGCGCCGCCCGTCGTCGCCATGGCGATCGTCATGTTGCCGAGTCGCAGGTCGGCGTACGGGAAGTAGGCGATCGGTACGCCGCCGATCATGGTGAACAGACCGGCCCAGAAAGGCCTGCTGCCCCGCCAGTCGTGGAAGCGGCGCTCTCGCTGGTTCGGGACTCCGCGGGAAGCAGTGGACTCGGCGCTCATGGAAAACAGCTCCCTGGAAGCGGTGTTGCTGAGAGAAGTGAAGAAGACGGCGCTATGGCCGGAAACGGGCGGGGCCGTACGGAACGAACGACGGCCCTCGCCCGCCGGGCGGTTGTGCCGGATGCCGCACCGAGTGACTACTCGGTGAAGCACTCCTTGGTGCCCTTGTGCAGCTTCAGGCTCAGGTTGCTGAGCTTGAACGTTCCGGCCGTGGTCGCCCACGCCTTCTGCTCCACGTTGGTGAGCTTCGCCGTCTCGGCGCGCTGCGAGAAGCCGTAGGGGTTGGCCTTGGTACCGGGCTGGATGCCCGGCTTGCCCTCGGACTTCGGGAGCGAGCCCGCGGCCACACCGATGTCGATGTTGCCGAACTCGGCGTCCGCCTTCAGCGAGGAGACGTCGAGGTAGATGTCCTTCGCGTAGACCGGCTTGTTCTTCTCCGTACCGGCACGCAGCTCGAGCGACACGTTGCCGATGAACGGCACGTTCGGCGTCACCACGGACTGGCACATGTTGGTGATCCAGGCCTCGGAGAAGCCCGAGACACCGACCGGCTCCGCGAAGGGCTTGCCCTCGAGGTCCTTGCCGGACGCCACGCTGCCGTACTGGACGAAGTCCTTACCGACAAGGCTGTCGGCCTTAACCTTGAACTCCTGGCCGGAGATGCTGAAGGACGCGGCGAGCGCGCCCTGAGCCAGGCCGACACCGATCGCGGCCGTCGCGGCCACACTCGGCACCATGACGACGGCGAACCGCTTCCATCTGGTCCCGCCACGAACCTGGGACTTCATGAGAATCCTCCTTCTCGGACGTACATCTCCGGATGGGCCCAGGGCCCGTCCTGGGATGGGAGAAGTGCTACGTCCTCGGGAAGGAGCGCCGAACACCGGGCGCGAGGAGCGTCCGACTTCACCGGCGATCACCCCCGAGCGACAACCACTGGCCACGCCTTGCGCGCAACCTCTTGGACAGGCCCTGCCGGTGAGAGCAGGAACCCCCCTGTCCACGGCCGGCGCCACTGTCGCCGACCCGCTCGGTGGGGACCCTCGCCGCCGTCCCGGTTGGGTGCCGGGGTTGCGGTACAGGACCGAGCGTCGCCGATCGTGGTCCATTACGGGCCGGGGCACAAGGGGGTTCGTTACTCACTAGTAACGGCTGGATAACCGCGCCACGACAGGGCGATGCCGCCCGGCCACACAGGGTGCCGTCAAGGGTGGCGACATAGGGGAGGATGAAGGTGAAACCCGGACAGAAATCGGGGTTCGATTTACTGCAAGTAACAGCGGCCGCGATTACCAAGTTTTGGTAAAGCGCGGCCGCGTTCTGTCACTGTGTCGACGAATCAGGGCTGTCCCGGACGGGATGGAACGGGTCAGAACAGCACGCGTGCGAGGGCCTGACGGGCCGTCGTGACCCGCGGGTCGTCCGGACCGATGACCTCGAAGAGCTCCAGGAGCCGCAGCCGTGCCGCGTCCCGGTCCTCACCGGCCGTGCGCCGCACGGCGTCCACGAGCCGGCCGAAGGCGTCCTCGACATGACCGCCCACCAGATCGAGATCGGCGGCGGCGATCTGCGCAGTGACGTCGGCCGGATCGTCGGCCGCGTTCTTGCGCACCTGCTGCGGGTCCATGTCCTGCACCCGGGCGAGCAGTTCCGCCTGGGCGAGGCCCAGCTTGGCCTCCGGGTGGCCCGGGTCGTCGACGAGCACGTTCTTGTACGCCTGGACGGCGCCGGCCAGATCACCGGCGTCCAGCGCCGACATGGCCGCTTCCAGCAGCGCGTCGTACGGGCCGGCCGGCACGGGGGCGGCGGCGGACGCGCCGTCGTCCGCGGCGTCCGGGTCCACGGCGATACCGGTGAGGCCGAAGCGCTCCTCGCCGACCTGGATCAGCTGGTCCAGGGTCTCGCGGATCTGGGCCTCGGGCGCCGCACCCTGGAAGAGCGGCAGCGCCTGGCCGGCGACCACCGCGAAAACGGCCGGAATCCCCTGGATGCCGAACTGCTGCATCAGCATCTGGTTGGCGTCGACGTCGATCTTCGCCAGGAGGAAGCGGCCGTTGTACTCGACGGCGAGCCGCTCCAGGAGGGGGCCGAGCTGCTTGCAGGGCTCGCACCACTCGGCCCAGAAGTCGATGACGACCGGAACCTCGGCGGAGCGCTGGAGGACATCACGCTCGAAGCCGGCCTCGTCGACATCGATCACCAGGGCGGAGGGGGCGACGGCCGCGGGCCCGCCCTGCCGGGCGGCCTGCGCGCGTGCCTGCTCCGCCTTGGCCTTGGCCTCTCCGGCCGCCTTCACCGCGGCGAGGTCGACGACGCCGCTCATGGACATGTTTCTGGGCTGCATGACTACATCCTCCCCCCTCCGCGCGCGTAACCGGTAAGTCATGGCTGAACCGCACACCAAGGTGCGCGGTTCCCTTCGGTCGCGTCGGGTCCCCACCCGGCGCATGTGGTTGTCGCTCAGGCCGGTCGAGGCCTTTCGCTACAGGTCGTAGCGTAACTGTCCCGGTCGGCTCACGGGAAGGACTCCCCGGTGAACTGGCTCACATCACGCACCCCTGGCGCAATACCTACCGGCGGGTATGGTCGATCTCCATGTGTAGCCGCACCAGTTCCCGCATCTCCCGCAGCCGTGTGGGACGCCCGCGCAGTGTCGAGGCCGATGCCGCGATCCTCGAGGCGACCCGTGCCGCGCTGGTCGAACTGGGCTGGTCCAAGCTGACGATGGGCGATGTGGCCGGCCGCGCTGGGGTGGCCAAGACGACCCTCTACCGGCGCTGGGCGAGCAAGAACGAACTGGTCGTGGACGCCGTCGCCGTCCTCTTCGACGAACTCGAACTGCCCGACCTCGGTTCCCTCCGGGCCGACATCGAGCATGTGGTCCTCCAGTTCGCCGCACTGCTCCAGCGGCCGGAGACCAAGACGGCGCTGATGGCCGTGGTGGCGGAGTCCACCCGGGACGTACCGCTGCGCGAGCGCATCCGCACCTCCATCGTGGACCGGCAGAAGCGGCTCGTCCTCGAAGGCCGCCAGCGCGCCCAGGAGCGCGGCGAACTCCCCTCCGACCGGGACCCGACGTCGGTGGACAGCACCGACGACCTGATCTTCGACGTGATCGCCGGCGCGGTCGTCCACCGCGCCCTGGTGAGCGCCGAGCCGGTCGACGCGGCGTGGGTCCAGCGCTTCACGGCCCTGATCATCGGGGGTCTGGGCGCGGCGGCGGCCACGCCCTAGGTGTATTGACCCGCAGCGTTGTTGACGCGGCTGATGGGCGGGTGTCCGTCGAGTGCGACGAGGGGGCGGTACGGCGGCCGAGTAGTCCGGGGAGACGAGGGGGCGGTACGGGAGGTCCCGTACCGCCCCTGCTCGTCCGGGCGCGTGCGGCTAGAAGCCCGGGGGCTCGGTGTAGATGCCCCACTCCTCGCGGAGCACGTCGCAGATCTCGCCGAGCGTGGCCTCCGCCCGTACCGCGTCCAGCATCGGGCCGATCATGTTCGAGCCGTCACGGGCGGACGCCAGCATCGCGTCCAGCGCGGCGCGGACCCGGGCGTCGTCGCGGCGGGCCTTGCGCTCCCCGAGGACCCGGACCTGCTCCCACTCGACCTCGTGGCTGACGCGGAGGATCTCCAGGTCGCCGGTGACCGAGCCGTGGTGGACGTTGACGCCGACGACCCGCTTGTCGCCCTTCTCCAGGGACTGCTGGTACTGGAAGGCGGACTCGGCGATCTCGCCGGTGAACCAGCCGTCCTCGATCCCGCGCAGGATGCCTGAGGTGATCGGGCCGATGGGGTGCGAGCCGTCCGGGTGGGCGCGGCGGCCGCGCTCCTTGATCTGGTCGAAGATCTTCTCGGCGTCGGCCTCGATCCGGTCGGTGAGCTGCTCGACGTACCAGGAGCCGCCCAGCGGGTCGGCCACGTTGGCCACACCCGTCTCCTCCATCAGCACCTGCTGCGTGCGGAGCGCGATCTCGGCGGCCTGCTCGCTGGGGAGCGCCAGCGTCTCGTCGAGGGCGTTGGTGTGCAGCGAGTTGGTGCCGCCGAGGACCGCGGAGAGCGCCTCGACCGCGGTCCGTACGACGTTGTTGTACGGCTGCTGGGCGGTGAGGGAGACACCGGCGGTCTGGGTGTGGAAGCGGAGCCACTGCGCCTTGTCGGTCTTGGCGCCGTAGACCTCCTTCATCCAGCGGGCCCAGATCCGGCGGGCGGCGCGGAACTTGGCGATCTCCTCGAAGAAGTCGAGGTGCGCGTCGAAGAAGAAGGACAGACCCGGGGCGAAGACGTCGACGTCCAGGCCGCGGGAGAGGCCGAGTTCCACGTAGCCGAAGCCGTCGGCGAGGGTGTACGCCAGCTCCTGCGCGGCCGTCGCTCCGGCCTCGCGGATGTGGTAGCCGGAGACGGAGAGCGGCTTGTACGCGGGGATGCCCTGCGCGCAGTGCTCCATCAGGTCGCCGATGAGGCGCAGGTGGGGCTCGGGCTGGAAGAGCCACTCCTTCTGCGCGATGTACTCCTTGAAGATGTCGGTCTGGAGCGTGCCGTTGAGCACGCCCGGGTCGACGCCCTGGCGCTCGGCGGCGACCAGGTACATGCAGAAGACGGGCACGGCGGGCCCGGAGATGGTCATCGAGGTGGTGACGTCGCCGAGCGGGATGTCCTTGAAGAGGACCTCCATGTCGGCGGCGGAGTCGATGGCGACACCGCAGTGGCCGACCTCGCCGAGCGAGCGCGGGTCGTCGGAGTCGCGGCCCATGAGGGTGGGCATGTCGAAGGCGACCGAGAGCCCGCCGCCGCCGGCGGCCAGGATCATCTTGTACCGCTCGTTGGTCTGCTCGGCGTTGCCGAAGCCGGCGAACTGGCGGATGGTCCAGGTCCGGCCGCGGTACCCGGTCGGGTGCAGACCCCGGGTGAAGGGGTACTCCCCGGGCCAGCCGATGCGCTCGAAGCCCTCGTAGGTGTCCCCGGGCCGGGGGCCGTAGACGGGCTCGACCGGATCACCGGAGAGCGTGGTGAAGTCTGCGTCCCGCTTGCGGGCCTTGTCGTAGCGGGCCTGCCAGCGTCGGCGGCCTTCCTCGATCGCGTCTGCGTCCATGCTTCGAATTTACTAGGACGTCCTAGTAAATGTCGATGGCAAACCCCCGCACATCCGTGCGAGGGGTGTGGCGCCGGGCCGGGTCAGGCCTTGACGGGAGCCGACTGCGCGCCGCTGACCAGCGGAAGCGTCTCGCGGACGACCTTGCGCTCGACGAAGAAGGCGGCGAAGGGAATCGTCCCGGACAGCAGCACCCACAGGAGCTTGCCGAACGGCCACTTCGCCTTGGAGCCCAGGTCGAAGGCGAAGATCAGGTAGATGATGTAGAGGACGCCGTGGGTCTGGGAGACCGCGAAGGTCACGTCCTCGCCCATGTCGAACCCGTACTTGAAGACCATGCACGTGCAGAGCACGAGCAGCATGACGGCGGTGATGTACGCCATCACGCGGTAACGGGTCAGCACGCTGGATTTCATGCCGTCGAGCGTAACGGCCCGTTCCGGGCGATCTTCCGGCGGGCCCGGTTCCGGTCAGCTCTCGTCGAAGTCGTGCGCGTTCACCCGGAGCGGGCGCAGCATCGCGAAGATCTCGCCGCACTCCTCGGCGTCGTAGACCCCGAGCCCGAAGTCCATCGCCATGAGGTCTCGGGTGGCGGCCTCGACCACCTCGCGGCCCTTCTCGGTGATCGAGGCGAGGGTGCCACGGCCGTCGTTGGGGTTGGGCCGCTTGTCGACGAGGCCGGACTTCACAAGCCGGTCGACGGTGTTGGTGACCGAGGTCGGGTGGACCATCAGCCGCTCGCCGATCTTGGACATCGGCAGCTCACCGGCCTTGGAGAAGGTGAGCAGCACCAGCGCCTCGTACCGCGCGAACGTCAGTCCGTACGGCTTGACGACGGCGTCGACCTCCGCGAGGAGGATCTGGTGGGCGCGCATGATCGAGGTGATCGCGGCCATCGAGGGGACCGGCCCCCAGCGCTTCTGCCAGAGTTCGTCGGCGCGGGCGATGGGGTCGAAGGGGAGACTGAGCGGCTTCGGCACGCGTCGACCTTACCCACTGGTCACATGGTGGTCAGCCCCGTCTCGAACTTCGGTCGCGCGGACACGGCGGACACGGAGGACGGCGGCGACGAACCAGGCGTCGAGCCCGAGGGTGTACGCCCCGGTGAGGGAGCCCGGCCTGCTGACCTCGCGCCGGTACGGCCACCAGGTGCTGTACGAACGCACCCCGGTCGGCATCGCCCTGAGCGCCCCCGGCGCCGCACACGACTGAGCCCCCGACACCCGCGGCGGGTTCGGGGGCTCGGAGACCGAGGGCGACGGTCACGCCTCCATCGCGCTCTCGCGGCGGGCGCGGGAGGCGACGACCGCGTCCTCGGCCTCGCGCTTGAGCCTGCGCTCCGCGAAGAAGCCGCCGAACGGCAGCACCGAGAGGACGAAGTAGAGGGCGGCCGTCTTGAACTGCCACTTCGTACGGTTCCAGGCGTCCAGCCAGAAGAGCACGTACAGGATGAAGAGGATGCCGTGGACCGCGCCCATCACCGGCACGGCGTTGAAGTCCGTCGTGCGCTTGAGCACCGAGCAGACGAGCAGCAGCAGGAAGGAGACGGCCTCCGGCGCGGAGACGAGTCGGAGGCGGTGGAGGGAGGATGCGGTCTTGATGTCCACGGGAGGGGGTCACCTTCGTTCGATCTTGTGAACGGATGCACAAGGGTGGGCGGCTCCATTGTGCATGCCGACTTTGCTGTTCCTTTAGCCGGGGGGCCCGTAATCTCCCTCCGTGGCAACGTTCCGACTCCAAGGCAGCAAAGTGCTCGCCGTGTCCATGACCGGCGATGCCGTCAAGGCCAAAAACGGCTCCATGGTGGCCTATGACGGCCAGATGGCCTTCAAGAAGATGTCCGGCGGAGGCGAGGGCCTGCGCGGCATGGTCACGCGCCGGCTCACGGGTGAGCAGATGGAGGTGATGGAGGTGAAGGGCCAGGGGACCTGCTGGTTCGCCGACCGCGCCTCCGAGATCAACCTCGTCTCGCTGCACGGCGACAAGCTCTACGTCGAGGCGAGCAACCTGCTCTGCACCGACGCGGGGCTGCGCACCGGCACGAGCTTCACGGGTCTGCGTGGCGGAGCGACCGGCAACGGCCTCTTCACCACGACCGTCGAGGGCTCGGGGCAGGCGGCGATCATGTCCGACGGCCCGGCGGTGGTGCTGCGCGTGACTCCGCAGTACCCGCTCTCCGTCGACCCCGGCGCGTACATCGCCCACCAGGGCAACCTGCAGCAGAGCTTCCAGTCCGGTGTGACGTTCCGCACCTTCCTCGGTGAGGGCGGCGGCGAGGCCTTCCAGATCCGTTTCGAGGGCGACGGCATCGTGTACGTGCAGCCCAGCGAGCGGAACACGATCGGGGGCGACGTCTGATGCCGTTCCGCGAGATCAACTCGAAGATGGTCGAGGCGACCGTCGTCCCCGGACAGCGCATGTTCAGCCAACGCGGTGCGATGCTCGCGTACCGCGGCGACGTCACTTTCACGCCGAACATGGCCGGCGGGCAGGGCGGCGTGATGTCGATGATCGGCCGCCGGGTGGCCGGCGAGGCGACGCCGCTGATGACCGTCGAGGGCAACGGCACGGTGATGTTCGGGCACGGCGGCCACCACATCCAGGTGATCCAGCTGACCGGCGACACCCTGTACGTCGAGGCCGACCGCCTGCTCGCCTTCGACGGCACCCTGCAGCAGGGCACGATGTTCATGGGCTCCCAGGGCGGGGTCATGGGCATGGTGCGCGGCCAGGTGACGGGCCAGGGGCTCTTCACGACGACGCTCAAGGGCCGCGGCGCGGTCGCCGTCATGGCCCACGGCGGCGTGATCGAGCTGCCGATCACACCGGGACGAGCGGTCCACGTGGACCCGCAGGCGTACGTCGCGCACCACGGCGACGTACGGAACAAGCTCTCCACCGCGCTGGGCTGGCGCGACATGGTGGGACGGGGCTCCGGTGAGGCGTTCCAGCTGGAGCTGACCGGCAGTGGTGCGGTGTACGTGCAGGCCTCGGAGGAGAAGCTGTGACCGGTCCCGTCGTGCTCGACCCGCAGTCACTCCCGTCCGACGACAACGTCAATCCGTACACCTTCTGCGTGGAGCTCAAGGGCTCCCAGTGGTTCCTGCAGAAGGGCAAGATGATCGCCTACTACGGGCGGATCGACTTCAACGGCATCGGCCACGGGCACCTGGACCGCCTGGTCCGTACGTCGTTCCACTCGCCCCTGCACGCGAGCGACTGGGTGGTGGCGGAGGGCAGCGGCAAGATGCTCCTCGCCGACCGGGCCTTCGACGTGAACTCGTTCGACCTGGACGAGGGCAATCTGACGATCCGTTCGGGCAATCTGCTCGCGTACCAGCCGACGCTGGCGCTGAAGCAGTCGATCGTGCCGGGCTTCGTGACGCTGATCGGCACGGGCAAGTTCGTGGCGGCCTCGAACGGGCCGGTTGTCTTCATGGAGCCGCCGATGCGGGTGGACCCGCAGGCCCTGGTCGGCTGGGCGGACTGTCCGTCCCCGTGCCACCACTACGACCACGGCTACATGACGGGCGTGATGGGCGGGGTCCGCGCGCTGACCGGGATCGGCGGGACCTCGGGCGAGGAGCACCAGTTCGAGTTCGTGGGGGCGGGTACGGTACTGCTCCAGTCGACCGAGATGCTGATGGCCGACCGGGCGATCGGAGAGGTCGGCGGGCAGCCGGGGGTTCCGGGCGGCGGCGTTCCCGGAGCACAGGGTTCCGGCCAAGGGGCGCACGGTTCGACACCGCGCCTTCCCGGACAGCTCGGAGACCTCCAGCGGCGCTTCGGTCTGTAGCCGGTAGTCTGCGGAGTGTGACGCCCTCGAACATCTGCGCCCGTCGGGGCCCTGGGTGCCCGGCGTCACACTCCCTCATTTCGTCCAGTTTTCAACTTCTTAGGTAGAATCCATATATGGAGACCGAGACGGCCACCCCCTGGCTCACCGACGCCGAGCAGTGTGCGTGGCGCACCTATCTGGACGTCAACCGGATGCTGACATATCAGCTGGAGAAGGATCTCCAGCCCTTCGGCCTGACCATGAACGACTACGAGATCCTGGTGAACCTCTCGGAGTCGGCCGAACGGCGTCTGCGCATGAGCGACCTGGCGACAGCCACGCTGCAGTCCAAGAGCCGGCTCTCGCACCAGATCACGCGCATGGAGAACGCGGGGCTCGTGCGCCGCGCCAACTGCGAGTCGGACCGGCGCGGGCTGTACGCGGTCCTGACGGACCAGGGCATGGAGACCATGCGCAAGGTGGCGCCCCACCACGTGGAGTCGGTGCGCAGGCACTTCATCGACCAGCTGTCGCCCGAGGCTCTCGGCGACCTCCACGAATCCCTCAAGCCCGTCGCCGAGCAGCTCCGGGGCCGCCGGGGCAAGCCCTAGCGGCTCTCCGCGAGCGGCAGGCGTGGTTTCGAACGGGGCACCGCCACCGGGCGCCTCACGGACGGCGAGGGTGCCACCGTGCCGTACGGCGACGTCCCGGGCGATCGCACGGCGGAGCCCCGCGCCGCCCTCGTCACGGCCGCGCGCGGCGTCGAGCCGTACGAACTGTTCGAGCCGTACGAACCGTACGAACCGTTCGAAGATCCGCTCACGGTCGGCGTCCGGCACCCCCGGCCCGTCGTCGGCCACCACCCCGATCACGGCCCGGTCCCCCGCCCGCCGCACGGCGACCGCCGCGTCGGCACGGGCATGACGCCGCGCGTTGTCGCGGGTACGGG
>NZ_JBHUYJ010000126.1:0-20090 GCF_042668715.1 Streptomyces sp. NPDC057271 | reverse complement strand
GCGGCAGCGACTGTGGGGGCGACCGAAGTCTTTTCTTTCTCTTCGCTGTTCGCTTGGTTCGGGGGGGCGCTGGCAGGGTCGACCGGAGTCGCCGGCTCCGGCAGGGCCCGCCGCCTCCTCGCGTCGTCGGCCACGATCCAGCTGCGGTGGAGGGCGATCAGTTCCTCGCGCGTGGCCCCGCACAGCCGTCCGAGCCGCTCCACGGGGGCGAACTCCGTGGGGACCGCGTCCCCGTTGCAGTACCGGTGCAGCGTCGACGTGCTCACGCGCAGCTTCTTGGCCAGCGCCCCGTAGCTGAGCCCGGATCGCTCCTTCAGTCCGCGTACGAGCTCCGCGAAACCGTCCGTCCCCGTTGCCACCCGCCCCGTCCCCCTCGTCTCGCCGTCCCAGGAACGCGTTCCAGGGAAGCCATGTTTCCCCAGGTCAGATAGGTGCGTGCGTTCCAGCTTCCCTCATTGTCCCGTGCCGATTGCAGCCGGAACGCATCGGCCCGCAGGGTATGAGCCATGCCGAACAGCCGAGCCACGGACGCCGTGGCCCTCGCGGTGCTGATCGTCTGCACCGCCATCACCATCGCGCTGATCCACCGTCACTGATCAAGCCGTTCATCACACTTCACGGGGGAAGACCTATGCGCATCACCACTCGCGTCACCACGACCGCCGCGACCGCCCTGATCGCCGCGCTGTCGCTCACCGCCTGCCAGGGGGACGACGCGGAGTCCGCCGCCGCGTCCTCGAAGCCGTCGACGGGAACGTCGTCGACCGGGCAGGCGCCGGCGCCGAAGCCGTCCACCCAGCCGACCGCGGCATCGCCGTCGGCCGCCCCGTCGCCGTCGAAGCAGGGGACGAGGCCCACGACCGGAGCGAAGGACGACGGCCCGGTCACCACAGCCTGCACCGGCGCCACGACCAAGGTCGTCGTGAGCAAGGTGTCCCGCCCCGTCAACCACCTGCTGCTGACCGTCACCAACACCGGCAACCGTGCGTGCAACGCCTACGGGGCGCCGTTCGTCGGCCTCGACGACGCCCAGGCCCCGCTCGGCATCCTCGAGGAGTCACGCCCGCAGGCCGTCGTCACCCTCGCCCCCGGCGCCTCGGCCTACGCCTCGGTCATCCTGTCGGGCGAGCGGGGCGGCGACCCGGACGCGCACGGCCGCACCGTGCGGCAGGTGTCTGTCCACTTCGCCTCGGGCGACGGCTCGGGCGGCTCCGTGGGCAGCGGCAGGACGGTGACGGCGCCGAGCGGTACGTACGCCGACGACGACGCCACCGTCACGTACTGGCAGCGCGAGATGGACCAGGCTCTGACCTTCTGAGCCCGCCGGTCAGCGGATCGGGCGGGAGGTCCTCCCGGACACCTCGTCGATCTCGGTGTGTGCCTTCTGGAGCAGCTGCGAGGCGAGATCCATCAGTGCGCGGGCACCCGCGATCTCCTCGCCGACGCGCAGCTGCTCGGGGTCGGACGGGTGCCTGTGGGCGTTGCCCTGGGCGCGGAACTCGGTGCCGTCGCCGAGGCGCACCATGGCGGCCGCCCTCGTCCGGTCGCCGTCCTCCTGGAACTCCATCTCGATGTGCCATCCGACGAGCGTGTGCATCATGAGGACCACCTCCTGAGGTACTTCCAGGGTGCGCCGCGCGGCCCATCCTCACCAACCGGTGCGTACCAGCGCGCCCCGGAGCCGGCGCGGGCCCTCGACCCGGGAAGCCGCCTGGTTCACCGCCAGGCCGGAGACGTCGGTCGGCTGTTCGCCCGGTGGCCGAGGGGTACGCGGCGGACGGTCTGTCGCGGCCGGCCGAGATGGTCACCGTCCGTCAATTCATTTGCGCGTTCGGTGGCACCCCAGGCAGACTGTTAGTCATGACTAACGAATTAGCCCCCACGGAACTCGTCGAGACCGACGCACTCCCCCACTTCGGCCACCCGGACGCGGGCCTCGTCCTGATCTCCGAGTGGTCCACGCAGGACGCCGAACGGCAGCGGTTCGTGATGGACACCGTTGTGGACGTCTGGGCGCAGGCCGAGCTGCCGGACACCTTCCTCGCCCGCCACTGCCTGGCGGGCTCCGACGGCCGCACGATCCTCAACTACGCCCAGTGGGCGGACTCCGGCTCCCACCTGGCCTTCTCCGCGGACCCCGCCAACCAGCTGGCCATCGCCGGCCCCATCCGGCCCCTCATCACGGTCGGCCCGCCCGGCCGCTACACCCACGGCCGCGTGGTGCGGTTGCGGGACGCGCCGATACGCAGCCTCAGCACCGCCCCGTCCGAGGACGGCGTCGCCCAGTACGTCCACCGGGCCGCCGACGGCAGGAGCGTCCATGTCCTCACGGCCCACGAAGACGAAGGGGACGGAACCGCCCTGCGGTTCCGTCCCTATCGGGGAGTCGTACGAGGAGCCGCCCGGTAGACCGACGAAGCCGGTCCGGACGACGTCAGACGCCGCGGCCCAGCTTCTGGGCGACCTCGGTCGCCCAGTAGGTCAGGATCATCTGGGCACCCGCGCGCCTGATCCCGGTCAGCGTCTCGAAGATGGCCCTGTCGCGGTCGATCCAGCCCTTCTCGGCAGCGGCCTCGACCATCGCGTACTCACCACTGATCTGGTACGCGGCGACGGGCACGTCCACGGCGTCGGCGACCTTCGCCAGCACGTCGAGATAGGGACCCGCGGGCTTCACCATCACCATGTCGGCGCCCTCCTCCAGGTCGAGCGCCAACTCACGCAGCGATTCACGGAGGTTGGCCGGATCCTGCTGGTACGTCTTACGGTCGCCCCGCAGGGACGAGCCGACGGCCTCACGGAAGGGGCCGTAGAAGGCGGAGGAGTACTTCGCGGTGTACGCGAGGATCGACACGTCCTCCTTGCCGATGGTGTCCAGCGCGTCGCGGACCACCCCGACCTGACCGTCCATCATCCCGGACGGCCCGACGACATGGACGCCGGCGTCGGCCTGGACCTGGGCCATCTCGGCATAACGCTCCAGCGTCGCGTCGTTGTCGACACGCCCGTGCTCGTCCAGGACACCGCAGTGCCCGTGGTCGGTGTACTCGTCCAGACACAGGTCCGACATGATCACGAGGTCGTCGCCGACCTCGGCCTTCACGTCCCGGATCGCGACCTGCAGAATCCCGTCCGGGTCCGTGCCCGCGGTACCGGCGCCGTCCTTCTTCTGATCCTCCGGCACACCGAAGAGCATGATCCCGGAGACCCCGGCCTCCAGCGCCTCCACGGCGGCCTTCCGCAGGGTGTCCCGGGAGTGCTGCACCACGCCGGGCATCGCGGCGATCGGACGCGGCTCGGCGATTCCCTCGCGCACGAACGCGGGAAGGATCAGATCGGCCGGGCTCAGCCGCGTCTCCGCCACCATCCGCCGCATGGCAGGAGTCGTCCGCAGCCGCCGCGGCCGCGCCCCGGGAAAGGTTCCGTACGAGTTCATACGACGAGGCTACGCCGGTGGGGGCGCCGGCTTTGCCGACGAGTTGTGGGCATACGTTCCGCAGGGCGGACCGGTGGCTCGACGCCGGCAAAGACGTCGCACCCACCGCGGGACGCAGGAGGTGCGGGACCTTCACAAGGCCCCGCACCCCGGCGAACCTACGTGGTCCGACGTCTCCGGGCGCCCGGCCGCCGCTCCGACGGCCGCGTCACCGGGTCCCCCGCCTCCAGCGCCGCCGCCCGCCGCCGCAGACCGAAGTCCGCCAGCGCCTCCGCGAGCTTGTGCACCGACGGCTCGGGCGAGAGCACATCCACCCGCAGCCCGTGCTCCTCCGCCGTCTTCGCGGTCGCCGGACCGATACAGGCGATGACCGTCACGTTGTGCGGCTTCCCGGCGATCCCCACCAGGTTCCGCACCGTCGAGGACGAGGTGAACAGCACGGCGTCGAAGCCGCCGCCCTTGATCGCCTCACGCGTGTCCGCCGGCGGCGGCGACGCTCGCACCGTCCGGTAGGCGGTGACGTCGTCGACCTCCCACCCGAGTTCGATGAGGCCCGCGACCAGCGTCTCCGTCGCGATGTCCGCCCGCGGCAGGAAGACGCGGTCGATCGGGTCGAAGACCGGGTCGTACGGCGGCCAGTCCTCCAGAAGCCCGGCGGCGCTCTGCTCACCGCTCGGCACCAGGTCCGGCTTCACACCGAAGTCGACGAGCGCCGCGGCGGTCTGCTCGCCCACCGCCGCGACCTTGATCCCGGCGAAGGCACGCGCGTCGAGCCCGTACTCCTCGAACTTCTCCCGCACCGCCTTCACCGCGTTGACCGACGTGAAGGCGATCCACTCGTAGCGTCCGGTCACCAGGCCCTTGACGGCCCGCTCCATCTGCTGCGGCGTCCGCGGCGGCTCGACGGCGATGGTCGGCACCTCGTGCGGCACCGCACCGTACGAACGCAGCTGGTCGGAGAGCGACGCGGCCTGCTCCTTGGTGCGCGGCACGAGAACCCGCCAGCCGAAGAGCGGCTTGGACTCGAACCACGCCAGCTGGTCCCGCTGCGCCGGGGCGCTGCGCTCGCCGACCACGGCTATGACCGGCCGGTGCCCCTCGGGCGAGGGAAGGATCTTGCCCTGCTTGAAGACCTGCGCGATCGTGCCGAGCGTCGCGGTCCAGGTCCGCTGCCGGGTCGTCGTGCCGCCGATGGTCACGGTGAGCGGGGTGTCCGGCTTACGGCCGGCCGCCACCAGCTCACCGGCCGCCGCCGCCACCGCGTCCAGCGAGGTGGACACGACCACGGTGCCGTCCGAGGCACCGACCTCGGCCCAGCAGCGGTCGTCGGCGGTCCGGGCGTCCACGAAGCGCACATCGGTGCCCTGCGCGTCGCGCAGCGGGACACCGGCGTACGCGGGTACACCCACCGCCGTGGCCACACCGGGCACGACCTCGAAGGGGATGCCCTCGGCGGCGCAGGCGAGCATCTCCTGACCTGCGTTTCCGTCGAGGCCGGGGTCGCCGGTCACCGCGCGGACGACCCGCTTGCCGCCCCGTGCGGCCTCCATGACAAGATTGGTCGCATCCCTCAACACGGGGACACCGGCGGTTGTTGACGCCTCGTCAACAACCGTCAGCTCAGGCGTGCTCACGCCCGCGCGCGCATGGCACCGGACTACTTCGAGCACCTCCGGCTCGGCGATCAGTACGTCCGCGCCGGCGAGGGCTTCGACGGCCCGGAGTGTCAGCAGTCCGGGGTCGCCTGGTCCGGCGCCGAGGAAGGTGACGCTCCCGTGGCCGAAGAAGGCCGAGGGCGCGGGGCTGGTGGTCGGGCTGGTGGGGCTCAAAGTGCTCGCTCCCCCATAAGACCGGCCGCACCCTTGGCGAGCATCTCGTCCGCGAGTTCGCGTCCGAGCGCCATCGCCTCGTCGTGCGACGCGGGTACGGGACCGGTGGTGGACAGCTGCACCAGCGTCGAGCCGTCGGTGGTGCCGACGACGCCGCGCAGGCGCATTTCGGTGACAATCTGCCCGCGGCCGGAATCCTCGGCCAGCAGGTCGGCCAGCGCACCCACGGGTGCGGAGCAGCCGGCCTCCAGGGCGGCGAGCAGGGAGCGCTCGGCGGTCACGGCGGCCCGGGTGCCCGGGTCGTCGTGTGCGGCGAGCGCGGCGACGAGGTCGGCGTTGGACGCCAGGCACTCGATCGCCAGTGCCCCCTGGCCGGGGGCAGGCAGGACGGAGTCGACCGACAGGTGGTCGAGCGACAGGGAGCCTGTGAGCTCCGCCGTCCCGCCGATGCGGTTGAGGCCGGCCGCGGCGAGAACCACCGCGTCCAGCTCTCCGCCACGTACGTATCCGACGCGGGTGTCGATGTTCCCGCGGATCGGCACGGTCTCGATGGTCAGCCCGTGGCTGCGCGCGTACGCGTTGAGCTGGGCGGTGCGACGCGGCGAACCGGTGCCGATCCGGGCGCCGTCGGGCAGCCGGTCCAGCGTCACTCCCGCGCGGGCGACCAGCACGTCACGCGGGTCCTCGCGCTCCGGGATGGCGGCCAGCACCAGCTCGGGGTGCTGCGCGGTCGGCAGGTCCTTCAGGGAGTGGACGGCGAAGTCCACCTCGCCGGCCAGGAGCGCGTCGCGCAGAGCGGCGACGAACACGCCGGTGCCGCCGATCTGTGCGAGGTGCTCACGGGAGACGTCCCCGTACGTCGTGATCTCCACGAGCTCGACGGGCCGGCCGGTCGTCCGCCGGACGGCGTCGGCCACATGCCCGGACTGGGCCATGGCGAGCTTGCTGCGCCTGGTCCCGAGCCTCAGTGCCCTCTCGGTCATACTCGCCCTCGGTTCTTGACGTCGGCGTCATTCAGGTCGGCCCGGGAGACGGAGGCGACCGTCTCCGGGTCGAGGTCGAAGAGTGTCCGCAGCGCGTCGGCGTACCCGGCGCCGCCGGGCTCGCTGGCCAGCTGCTTGACCCGCACGGTGGGCGCGTGCAGGAGCTTGTCGACCACCCGGCGCACGGTCTGGGTGATCTCGGCGCGCTGCTTGTCGTCGAGGCCGGGCAGCCGGCCCTCCAGCCGGGCCACCTCACCCGCGACGACATCGGCGGCCATGGTGCGCAGGGCGACCACGGTCGGGGTGATGTGCGCGGCGCGCTGGGCGGCGCCGAAGGCGGCCACCTCGTCGGAGACGATGGAGCGCACCTGGTCGACGTCGGCGGCCATCGGGGCGTCGGCGGAGGCCTCGGCGAGCGATTCGATGTCGACCAGCCGGACGCCCGGCGTGCGGTGGACGGCGGCGTCGATGTCGCGCGGCATGGCGAGGTCGAGCAGGGCGAGCGGGGCCGTACGGCCCGCCATCGCGGTCTCGACGGCCTCGCCGGTCAGGACGAGTCCGGTGGCTCCGGTGCAGGAGACGACGATGTCGGCACGTGTCAGTTCGTCGCCGACGGCAACCATCTCGACCGCGCGCGCGGCCACGCCCGTGGATCCGGGCTCGGTGAGGATCTGCACCAGCCGCTCGGCGCGCGGGGCCGTACGGTTGGCGATCACGATCTCGGCGACGCCGGAGCGCGCGAGGGTGGCGGCGGCCAGCGAGGACATCGATCCGGCGCCGATCACCAGGGCGCGCTTGCCCGCGGCCCAGCCGTCGACGTCCGCACCCTCCGCGAGCTGTTCCAGGCCGAACGTGACGAGCGACTGCCCGGCCCGGTCGATCCCGGTCTCGCTGTGTGCGCGCTTGCCGACCCGCAGCGCCTGCTGGAACAGGTCGTTGAGGAGGCGGCCGGCGGTGTGCAGGTCCTGGCCGAGCGCGAGGGCGTCCTTGATCTGGCCGAGGATCTGGCCCTCGCCGACGACCATGGAGTCGAGCCCGCAGGCCACCGAGAAGAGGTGGTGGACGGCCCGGTCCTCGTAGTGCACGTAGAGATAGGGGGTGAGCTCCTCCAGCCCGACGCCGCTGTGCTGGGCGAGGAGCGTGGACAGCTCGGCGACACCGGCGTGGAACTTGTCCACGTCGGCGTAGAGCTCGATGCGGTTACAGGTGGCCAGGATCGCGCCCTCGGCGGCCGGTTCGGCGGCGAGGGTGTCCTGCAGCAGCTTGGCCTGGGTGTCCGCGGCGAGCGAGGCCCGCTCCAGGACGCTGACCGGGGCGCTGCGGTGGCTGAGGCCGACGACGAGGAGACTCATGCCGGCATCACGGCGGGGATGTCCCCGTCGGGTCCCTTGCGGCCGGCGCCCTTGGCCGGGGTCTCGCCCGCCGAGCCGAGCGGCACGGGCGGCGCCGGTACGGCGGCGGCCTCGGTCTCCGCCTCCTCGCCTGCCTTGCGCTGCTCGTGGAAGGCGAGGATCTGCAGCTCGATGGAGAGGTCGACCTTGCGCACGTCCACGCCGTCGGGCACGGAGAGCACGGTCGGGGCGAAGTTCAGGATCGAGGTGACGCCGGCGGCCACGAGCCGGTCGCACACCTGCTGGGCGACGCCGGCGGGGGTCGCGATGACGCCGATCGAGACGCCGTCCTCCTCGATGATCTTCTCGAGGTCGTCGCTGTGCTGGACGGGGATCCCGGCGACGGGCTTGCCGGTCATGGCGGGGTCGGCGTCGATGAGCGCGGCGACCCGGAAGCCACGGGAGGCGAAGCCGCCGTAGCCGGCGAGCGCGGCGCCGAGGTTACCGATACCGACGATGACGACGGGCCAGTCCTGCGTCAGACCGAGTTCACGTGAGATCTGGTAGACGAGGTACTCGACGTCGTAGCCGACACCTCGCGTGCCGTAGGAGCCGAGGTAACTGAAGTCCTTGCGCAGCTTCGCGGAGTTGACGCCCGCGGCGGCCGCGAGCTCCTCGGAGGAGACCGTGGGTACGGAGCGCTCCGACAGTGCGGTGAGCGCACGCAGATACAGCGGAAGCCGGGCGACGGTGGCCTCGGGAATTCCTCGGCTACGGGTCGCCGGTCGGTGAGTTCGGCCAGTTGCCACGGTGCTCCTGCGGGATGAGCGGGGCTGCAGGCGGCCGTGTGTCCCAAGACCGCCCCGTCGAATGCAGGCTATGTCTTTGTGAACGCGTGCACAAAGATGGTGTCCGTTTTGTCCGGCCAAAGTGACCGGGGTCACGCGACCGGTTCGCGCCAGGACGGAACCACGGAGCGCCTCGACCCGTTGGGAACCCGAAGGGGGCAAAACCGCACACTCTCCTCACGATCATGCCCCCGAAACCCAACAAAACGTCCACGATGGTAACCGTCTTCGTGTCAGCCACCCAGTTCACGCCTGAGCCGCCCGGCGTCCACTCGCCAGAACGTGTGCTGCTCGCCGTCGACCAGGACCACCGGAATCTGCTCCCAGTACGCCCGGTGAAGCTCCTCGTCCTGGGTGATGTCCTTCTCCTCCCAGCTCGCCCCGGTCTCGGCGCAGACCGCCTCGACCACGGCACGGGCATCGTCGCAGAGATGACAGCCCGGCTTGCCGATCAGCGTCACCGTCCGCGCGGCGGCGGGAGCGGCGGAGGTGTTCTTCTTCGCTCGTCCAAACATGCCGTCCATTCTGCGCCGCGCCGCGCCGTGCCCCCTGTCTCCAGCTTGCCCCCGATGTCCGCTTAACAGGAGAGTCGCGGAGTGTTCACGCCGCCGCATCCCGACACGTCGGGAAGTACCGAACAGACTGGCTATGCTCACGACATGGCCGCACTGGGATGGCTCACCCCCCGTAGGCGCTCCGCCACCGCGCGCAGCGTTCTGGCAGGCGAGGCCGCCGCCGAGGCGGCGCGCAAGACCTCGCAACAGCTCGAACTGGAACGGGAGACGGCGGCGCGGGCCGAGCCCGAGAAGCCGGTCGAGCCCGAGTTCCCCGTCGTGGGCGACGCCGAGGCCGCCGCCTTCTTCGACCTCGACAACACCGTGATGCAGGGCGCCGCGATCTTCCACTTCGGCCGCGGCCTGTACAAGCGGAAGTTCTTCCAGCGCCGCGAACTGGCCCGCTTCGCCTGGCAGCAGGCCTGGTTCCGGCTCGCCGGCGTCGAGGACCCGGAGCACATGCAGGACGCCCGCGACAGCGCGCTGTCCATCGTCAAGGGCCACCGCGTCTCCGAGCTGATGTCCATCGGCGAGGAGATCTACGACGAGTACATGGCCGACCGCATCTGGCCCGGCACGCGCGCCCTCGCCCAGGCCCACCTCGACGCCGGGCAGAAGGTCTGGCTCGTGACCGCCGCGCCCGTCGAGACCGCCACGATCATCGCCCGGCGCCTCGGTCTGACCGGCGCGCTCGGCACGGTCGCCGAGTCCGTCGACGGCGTCTACACCGGGAAGCTCGTCGGCGAGCCCCTGCACGGGCCCGCCAAGGCGGAGGCGGTACGCGCGCTGGCCTCGGCCGAGGGCCTGGACCTGAACCGCTGCGCGGCGTACAGCGACTCGCACAACGACATCCCGATGCTCTCGCTGGTCGGCCATCCGTACGCCATCAACCCGGACACCAAGCTGCGCAAGCACGCGAAGGCCCGTGACTGGCGGCTGCGCGACTACCGGACGGGCCGCAAGGCCGCCAAGGTCGGCATCCCGGCCGCGGCCGGCGTCGGCGCGCTCGCGGGGGGCACGGCCGCCGCCGTCGCCCTGCACCGACGCCGCCGCTGACCCCGACACGGCACACGACACACCGGGCACCACCGGGCACGCCGCGCCGCGCCGGCACGCGAACACACCGCCGCGACACGACTGGCACCGTCCCGTGGGTCACCCACTGCCGATACGTTTCGGCTGCGATCGTCTGCGACAACGCGGGATCCGTCGCCCTCACCCTTACGTGGTCGAACACCGGCGCACATGTCGACTCGGGCGCATTCGCGGCTCCCTACCCAGCAGCGGCCCAGATCACTCACCGCCTTAGCAGTCGACCACAACAGAGCGTGCACGCAGTCACACTCGAAAGCCAAGCGATCAACAACCGGTCACGAAGTGCGAAGAATCCCGTCCGCAAGTAGTAACGGATGCGACGGAATCGATGATTTGAGCAACTGGGTGTAGCGCTGCCTGTACGAAGCGTTATTCTCCTCAGACGCACACCGGAACCCACACGTCGCCACGGCGAGTGAACGGTCCCGCACTGCACGTGATGGAAGCTCTGCCTCTGGGAGTCCCGTGTACCCACACGTCGGGGTTGACGCCTCGGGCCTGGCTACGCTGCGCGCAACGGTCCTCGACCACTTGCGCGGCTTCGTCCCCACCGCGTACGCCGGCCCTGTCCCCGCCTTTGCCTTCGCCGCACCGGCACCCGCCGGTCCCTGCTATGCCCTCGCCGAGAGCGGTGCCGCTGTCGGCAGACGGGGCAGCCGCGGCGGCACCGGAACCTCGACCGCCGCCCGCCGCCCCACCGCCGACAGCGACAGCGCCCGCATGATGGACCTGGTCGAGCGCGCCCAGGCCGGCGAGGCCGAGGCCTTCGGCCGCCTGTACGACCAGTACAGCGACACCGTCTACCGCTACATCTACTACCGCGTCGGAGGGAAGGCGACGGCGGAGGACCTCACCAGCGAGACCTTTCTGCGCGCCCTGCGCCGGATCTCCACCTTCACCTGGCAGGGCCGAGACTTCGGCGCCTGGCTGGTCACCATCGCCCGCAACCTGGTCGCCGACCACTTCAAGTCCAGCCGCTTCCGGCTGGAGGTGACCACCGGCGAGATGCTCGACGCCAACGAGGTCGAGCGCAGCCCCGAGGACTCCGTGCTGGAGTCCCTCTCCAACGCCGCGCTGCTCGACGCCGTCCGCAGGCTCAACCCCCAGCAGCAGGAGTGCGTGACCCTGCGGTTCCTGCAGGGCCTCTCGGTCGCCGAGACGGCCCGGGTCATGGGCAAGAACGAGGGCGCGATCAAGACCCTCCAGTACCGGGCCGTGCGCACCCTGGCACGCCTGCTCCCGGACGACGCCCGCTGACCGCTGCGCGCCCCCCACACGCGCCCCCACCACCGCGCCTGCGCCCACGCGCGCCCACTCTCACCCGGCTCCGTCCCCGCATGTCCCCACCCCCAGTCCCTCACGCCCCCAACCCCCCACTCCCCCCGACCCCCGTCCAACTCACAGTCGGTGACGCCTCGATGACGCACTGGTCCGATCATCTTTCGCGCGTAACCCAAGTGCCGCGCCGCTCGTTGTGCGGAATGCAGGCTCCCTGTGGTCACGCCATGCCCACAGCCACTCACTCTTTCGTGTGGATGTGTTCAAGGCGTGCAACCTTCCGGACACCCCGGGGAGTCGACCGTCATGACGAGAGGAGGTGCCGCCAGTGATCGCGAACGTATCGGCGCACCGGCGGGCGAACGCCTTCGCCCAGGCCCTGGATGACCGGACGCCCGACGACGCGACGGCCGAGCGGCCCGAGGCGTCGGCCGAACCGGCCGAACCGGGACGGCTGTTGGCCCTGGCGAACGGTCTCGGCGAGTTGCCGAGACCGGAGATGGACCCCGAGGTCAAGGTGGTGCAACGAGCACAGCTCGTCGCCGCCATGGAAGCGATGCTCGCGGAGGGAAGCGCAGCAGCGGGCCCTACGGTGCCGGAGCAACGGACGTCGAGCGGGCGGGGAGCCCACCGGGCCTCTCCGCTCCGGAAACTGCGCCCGCGCTCCCGCTGGTCGAAGGGCATCGCCGCGGGCGGCCTCACGGTCGGTGTGGCCGCGGGAGCTTTCAGCGGTGTGGCCGCTGCCAGCTCCGACGCCCTCCCCGGTGACTCGCTCTACGGCCTGAAGCGCGGGATGGAGGACATCAAGCGCGGCATGGCCGACGACGACTCCGAGCGGGGCGGGATCTTCCTGGACCAGGCGTCGACGCGGCTCAGCGAGGCTCGCAGACTCATGGAACGAGGACGCGCCGGCGACCTCGACCACGAGTCCCTCAGCGAGATCCGCCGCGTCCTCGGTGGCATGAAGCACGACGCCTCCGAGGGCCACCGGCTGCTGCGCCAGGCGTACGAACGGGACGGCGAGATCGGGCCGATGGCCCGGCTGAACAGCTTCGCCCAAGCCCACCGCTCCACCTGGAACGGCCTGCGCGACCGGCTGCCCGTCCAGCTCAGCGACGTCGGCAAGGAGGTGAACGACGTCTTCGTCGCCATAGACGAAGAGGTCGAGCCGCTCCAGAGCATGCTCCCCCGCACCCCGGAGAAGGGAGCCGTCGAGAGCGGCGGCGCCGGCACCCCGCAGGACACCCCGCGTACCCACACCCAGGGCCCGGCGTCCTCCCCAGCCGCCCCATCCACAGGCGGCGAAGGCTCCACCCAGCCCCAGCCCTCGGGCTCCGGCTCCGGCACGGGCTCCCCACAGGACGACGGCCTGCTCGGCGGGAACACGGGCGGACTGCTCGACAACGCGCCGACCGGGACGCTCCCGACACCGTCCGGCAGCCACACGACACCCGAAATGCCGGATGTCACCCTGCCGCCGCTGCTGCCAGGCCTGCTCCCCGGTCTCGGCATCGACAGCGAGGACGCCCCCTAGCCGGTACGTGTGTGGGGCGCCCCTCTCCGGAGGGGAGGGCCAAACACACACGGCAAGGACCAGCCCTTCCCCCTGTTCTGGGCACAGAAAGAGAGGACGCCCCTGGGCGGGGATGGGGGTGGGCCCCCCCTCTCGGGGGGGGCCCCCCACACACGTACGGCCGGAAGATCAGAAGAACACGGACCTGCGCTGCACCAGCAGCTTGTACAGCGTGTGCTGGATCTGCTCGCGGACCTGGTCCGTCAGGTTGAACATCAGCATCGGGTCATCCACCGCCTCCGGCGGATAGCCGTCCGTCGGGATCGGCTCGCCGAACTGGATCGTCCACTTCGTCGGCAGCGGCACCGCGCCCAGCGGTCCCAGCCAGGGAAACGTCGGCGTGATCGGGAAGTACGGAAAGCCCAGCACCCGCGCCAGCGTCTTCGCGTTGCCGAGCATCGGATAGATCTCCTCCGCTCCCACGATCGAGCACGGCACGATCGGCACGCCGGCCTGCAGGGCCGTCGAGACGAACCCACCCCGGCCGAAGCGCTGCAGCTTGTACCGCTCGCTGAACGGCTTCCCGATGCCCTTGAAGCCCTCCGGCATCACCCCCACGATCTCGCCGGACCGCAGCAGCCGCTCCGCGTCCTCCGCGCACGCCAGCGTGTGCCCGGCCTTACGGGCGAGCTCGTTCACCACTGGCAGCATGAAGACCAGGTCCGCCGCGAGCAGGCGCAGATGACGGCCCGCCGGATGGTGGTCGTGCACGGCGACCTGCATCATCAGACCGTCCAGCGGCAGCGTCCCCGAGTGGTTCGCCACCACCAGGGCACCGCCCTCGGCGGGGATGTTCTCCACGCCCTTCACGTCCACGCGGAAGTACTTCTCCGCGAGCGGCCGCACCAGCGACATCAGGACCTGGTCGGTGAGTTCCTTGTCGTAACCGAACTCGTCGACCTCGTAGTCACCGGTCACGCGCCGCCGCAGGAACGACAACCCACCCACGAGCCGCCGCTCCCACCCGCTCCGACGCCCCTCGGCCCCCGGAGCGCCGTCCGGCCGGTACGCGGATGCGTCCGAGCCGCCCCCGGAGGCCTCCGCGGCCTCCACGGGCTTCGGGGCCTCCACCGGCACGGCCGGCCACGGAGCCTCCTCGGGCCCGTGCTGCCCCGGCAGAGCCCGTACGGCGGCGTCCCTGGCCGCCCTGCCGGGACGCCGGCGTGCCCGTGAACGGTCGTCGTCGAACGGAATGACCTTGGCGTCCGCCATCGTTACCTGGGCTCCTTCTGATCCAGCCGGGCCGCGACCCGGTCCACGGCCCCCGCGAGCGTCTCCGGCGGCAGCAACCCCGGCCCTCGGCTGCGGACGAAGTCCGCGAAGGTCTCGGCCGTCGTGAACCGGGGCCTGAAGCCGAGGGTCTCGCGCATCTGGACCGTCGAGACCACCCGGCCATGGGTGAGGAGCCGGATCTGCTCGGGCGAGAAGTCGGTCACGCCGACCGTCCGCAGCGCCGAGCCCACCCAGGTGACCGCGGGCAGCAGCACCGGCACCGTCGGACGCCCCAGCCGCCGTGCGCACTGCGAGAGCAGCAGCACGCCGTCACCGGCCACGTTGAACGTGCCGCTGTTCAGCGTCGCCCGGCGCGGCTCGCCCGAGGCGAGCTCCAGGACGTCGACGACATCGTCCTCATGGACGAACTGCAGCCTCGGGTCGTAGCCGAAGACGGTCGGCATGACCGGCAGGGACAGATACTCGGCGAGCGGGGAGTCCACCCGCGGACCGAGGATGTTCGCGAACCGCAGCACACAGACGGCCACGTCCGGGCGGCGGCGCGCGAAGCCTCGCACGTACCCCTCGACCTCGACGGCGTCCTTGGCGAAGCCACCGCTCGGCAGCGACTTGGGCGGCGTCGTCTCGGTGAAGACGGCCGGGTCGCGCGGCGCGGAGCCGTAGACGCTCGTACTGGACTTGATCACAAGGCGTCGGATCCGCGGTGACTTCTGGCAGGCCCCCAGCAGCTGCATGGTGCCGATGACGTTGGTCTCCTTGGTGGACGCGCGGCCGCCGGCGCCCAGCGCGATACCGGTGACGTCCATGTGGACGACCGTGTCCACCTCGTGTTCCGCGAGCACCTTGGCGATGGCGGGCTGGCGGATGTCCGCCCGTACGAAATCGGCCCCGCCGAGGTCGTGTGCCGGTGGAACGGCGTCCACGGCGACCACTCTGTCCACCTCGGGGTCCCGCTGGACACGCCGTACGAATCGGCCTCCGAGATGCCGGGCCGCACCGGTGACGAGCACGACCTTGCCCAAGATCAGCGCCTTCCGTCGCTCTCGGCCCCGGGTTCTCCCGCAGGGCCCTGTGCGCCACCGTAGCGCCTCGTTGTTGCACTGCGATGACCGCCGTGGGCAACCGGGTGGAACCGGCCGAAAAAACGTGGCCCCCCACCGATTTCGGTGAAGGGCCACGCTTCGACGCACAAACAGCCGTCGTTACAGCCGTCGCTTACTTCTTGTTGCGACGCTGAACGCGGGTGCGCTTGAGCAGCTTGCGGTGCTTCTTCTTGGCCATCCGCTTGCGCCGCTTCTTGATAACAGAGCCCACGACTACCCTCGCTCACTTCTTCTCACTCGGTGCGGGGCGTCTGGGCCCACACGACCTACGTCGGCCTAGCCTACCGGCCAGAGCGCCGCAGTTGTAATCCGAGGGGTACGCGGGCTCTCGGCTAAGCCGTCTCCACCCCCACGAAGGACTCCCTGAGGTACTCGTGAACCGCCTGTTCCGGGACCCGGAAGGACCTGCCCACCCGGATCGCCGGCAGATGACCGCTGTGCACCAAGCGGTACACGGTCATCTTCGACACTCGCATCACCGAGGCGACTTCCGCCACGGTCAGAAACTTGACCTCGTTCAGAGGCCGATCGCCAGCAGCCATGACCCACCTGTACCTTCCGCACACGACGCCCACCGGCTTCCCCTCCGGTGACCCTGCGTCGCTGTGCGCTCACGCTCCAGACTAGGGGCGTGTGGTACGAGTGGGGAAGAGGAGCAGCCATCGGCCGTTTACCGTGACAGACACGCTCGATTGAGTACATAGCGAGTAAGCGGGCGGTAGTGATCGGACCGCACCCCATCATCAAGCGGAACGGCTACGGAGACCTGCCCCTCCGCCTCTCCGACGAACAGCGCCGGATCGTCCGTATCAGCCAGACCCATGGCCTCGATACCCAGCTGACCTGCACCGCAGACCCATCCGTGGTCCCCCACGACAAGTTCCGGAAGCGGCCACCCTTCCTCCACCACCCCCTCCAGAGCGGCCCTAACCGGCAGCGGCGAGTGGGTGTGCGCCCCCGTCTCACGCCCCGTTCCCGGCAGACCCGGTTCTCGCACCAGCGCGACACCGCGCGCGTAGTCGAGGACGTACGTGCGTAGGCCGAACCGGGTCGTTATGTCGACACATCGCCCCTGCGCGGGTGTGAGAACAAGACATCCCGCCGCCGACAAAGCGTCTGCGAGCGCTCCGTAGAAGCCGAGCAGCCGATGCGGATGACCGGTCCCGAACAGCACCGGAGCCCGCCGTCCGGCGGCCTCACCGAGCCGCTCGGCGAACGCGTCGAGCGCGCTCAACGTCCGCTCCGGATCGATGACATCGGGCCCCGAGCGGTGCGCCGGATCCCGCGACACCCCGCACTTGTCCGCCATCAGCCGCAGCAAGTCCCCCTCGCCCCAGCCCCATTCGGGGTCGAGGCCCAGCATCACCCGCGGATCCCGCGCCGCGAAGAGCCGATAACTCCGCAGACTTTCCTCACGCGAGGTCGCCACGGTCCCAGCCAACCCCGCCGCCAACAGATGCGCCCGCAGCGCCCCGGTACTCAGCACCCTCTCGATGCTGCCCGAGCGAAGGTGACGAGGGGCCAGAACCCAAGGGAGACCGCACAGTCGGCGTAACAGAACGACCGTCCCAGACGTCGTCCAGGCGCCCTCGGCGTCTCCGGGAGTACGGCTACGCGAGCAGCCCCCGGAGCGGGAACGCCGCCCGCCGCGTCGCCAGCACCGCCTGGTCGAGCCGGTCCGCCGGGTCGTACCCCTCCTCCCACTCCCGCCACTCCACCGGCCACCGTCCGTCCGTCATCCGGATCGGCCCCGGCTGCCGCGTCCGTGCGTAGACCAGGTCGCGCCACGACGAAGGAATCACCGACTCGGGATCGATCTCCGCGTGCGCGGCGATCGCCACCAGATGCGTCCACGACCGCGGCACGACATCCACCACGGCGTAGCCGCCACCACCCAGCGCGACCCACTTCCCGCCGTCCACGTGCGCGTGCGCGAGTTCATGACAGGCCACCTGTACCGCCCGCTGGGCGTCCAGCGACACCGCCAGATGCGCCAGCGGATCCTCGAAGTGCGTGTCAGCACCGTGCTGCGTCACCAGGACCTGCGGCCGGAAGTCCGCGAGCAGCTCGGGCACGACCGCGTGGAAGGCCCGCAGCCACCCGGCGTCCCCGGTCCCCGCCGGCAGCGCCACGTTCACCGCGGACCCCTCGGCGGCACCCGGGGCACCCGTCTCCTCCGGCCACCCCGTCTGCGGGAACAGCGTCCGCGGGTGCTCGTGCAGCGAGATCGTCAGAACCCGCGGATCCTCCCAGAACGCCGCCTGCACCCCGTCACCGTGGTGGACGTCCACATCCACGTAGGCGACCCGCTCCGCCCCCAGCTCCAGAAGGCGGGCGATCGCCAGGGACGCGTCGTTGTAGATGCAGAACCCCGACGCCGCACCCGGCATCGCGTGATGCAGCCCGCCCGCGAAGTTCACCGCGTGCGCCGCCTCACCGCGCCACACCGCCTCCGCCGCCCCGACCGACTGCCCGGCGATCAGCGCGGACGCCTCGTGCATCCCCGAGAACGCCGGATCGTCGACCGTCCCCAGACCGTAAGCCTGGTCAGCGTGACGCGGATCGGCCGAAGCCGCCCGCACGGCCGCCACATAGTCCTCGCGGTGCACCAGACGCAGCGTCGAGTCACCGGCCGGCCTCGCCGCCACCACGTCCACGGCACGGTCGAGCTCGTACGCCCGCACCAACCCCATGGTCAGCGCGAGCCGTACCGGATCCATCGGATGCTCGGACCCGAAGTCGTACTGCGTGACAGCTTCATCCCACATCAACCGTGCGCGGCCGCTCATGTCCGCCACCGTATCGGGCCGCTCGAGAACCGAACGACGTGGCGTACGCCACCGTCACCAGGACCAGCACCATCGGCACGAGCATCGCCCCCCGGTAGCTCCAGGCGTCCCCGAGCGCCCCCACCAACGGGGACCCGATCAGGAACCCCACGTAGTTGAAGACGTTCAGCCGCGCGACCGCCGCGTCGCTCGCCCCCGGACCGTGACGTTCGAAAGCCTGCCGCCCGGCTGCCGCGAACGTCTGCGGCACGATCACACTCAGCCCGAGCCCCAGGACGGTGAACCCGGCCATCCCCACCCAGGCCCCCGGCGCCACCGCCACCAGCCCGAACCCGAGCGCCGCGAGGACCGCCCCGCATCGCACGACCGTGGCCGCCCCCAGCCGACGCACCCCGAAGTCGCCCACGGCACGCCCGAGGAGCGTGGTGACCATGTACGCGTTGTACGGGACGGTCGCCAGCTCCTCCGAACCGCCGAGCACGTCCTGGAGGTACTTGGCGCTCCAGTTGGAGACCGTGGAATCACCGATGTACGCGAAGGTCATGACGAGACAGAGCGGCAGCAGGAGCGCGAAGGAGACCCTGGCCCCACCCGCCTCGACCTCCTCGGCCTCGCGCGGCTCCACCCCTGGCGTGTACCAGCGGCTCGCCACGAGCGCCGCCGGCAGCAGGAGGCCGACGACGGGCAGATACGACACGAACAGCGGCAGATGCCAGTGCGCCCCGACCCAGGCCAGCGAGGCTCCCGCGATCCCGCCCAGGCTGTACGCGGCGTGGAACCCGAGCATGATGGACCGCCCGTACGCCCGCTGGAGGCTCACCCCGAGCATGTTCATGGACGCGTCCAGCGCACCGACCGCGAGCCCGAAGACCCCGAGGGCGACGGCGACCTGCCACAGTCGCGTCCCCGCGCCGACGGCCAGCAGCGCCAGCAGGACGACCGGCTGCGCCCACCGCAGCACCGCCCCCGGGCCCACCCGGGTCACCACCTTCTCCGTGGCCACGCTGGACACACCGGCGAGGATCGGCACGGCGGCCAGGAAGACCGGCAGCAACGCGTCGGAGATGCCGTACCGGTCCTGGATGGCCGGTATTCGGGTCACAAGGAGCGCGAACGTCACGCCCTGCACGAAGAAGCTGACCGCCAGGGATCCCCGCCCACGCCGCAACCGCGCATCCGTCATGGCGGCACAGCGTAGGACCCAGGTCTACCCATGGGTAGATGGATCACAGACCCAAAATCGCCGGCAGTTCGTCCATGGTCCGGAAGAACCCGGTGGCGCCTGCGAGCCTCTCCTCGGGCGTCATCGCGGCGAACCCGTAGACGTCCATCCCGGCGGCCAGCGCCGCCTGGACCCCGAGCCTGCTGTCCTCGACGACCACACACCGCTCGGGCGCGACCCCCATCCGGGCGGCGGCATGGAGGAACAGATCGGGCGCCGGCTTGCCCTTGCCGACGTCCTCGGCGCTGAAGATGTTCTCGTCCCGGAACCAGGCGTCGAGCCCGGTCTTCCGATGCCCGACCCGAATCCGCTCATGGGATCCGGAGGACGCGAGGCAGTAGGGAACCTCGCCGTCGACGAGCCGCTTCAGCACCTCGGTGACCCCCGCGACGGCCTCCAGCTCCCGCTCGAACGCATCGAACGTACGCGCGTGCAGCGTCTCGTCGAAGTCCGTCGGCAACCGTTGCCCGGTCCGCTCCCCGACCAGATCGTGGACGCGATGCACGGCGGCACCCATGTAGTCCCGCAGGGAGTCCTCGTAGGAGGTGGGGTGCCCGAGCTCGGTGAGATAGCCGGCCAGGATGCTGTTGGCGAGGGGCTCACTGTCGACGAGGACACCGTCGTTGTCGAAGACGACCAGTTCATAGCGCATGCCCACACGATAAGCGGGGGTGAACGCAGAAAAGCCCCGCACCAGAAGGTGCGGGGCTTTCCCACAATGATTGTTCGGCGGCGTCCTACTCTCCCACAGGGTCCCCCCTGCAGTACCATCGGCGCTGAAAGGCTTAGCTTCCGGGTTCGGAATGTAACCGGGCG